>JALUUO010000107.1 GCA_027021335.1 Nitrospirota bacterium | reverse complement strand
CGCACGTAGCCTGTTTCCAGGGTTCGCTCTTCGGACGGGGGTTCGATTCCCCCCACCTCCACCATTGAATGAAAGACGAACCGGTCCGATTGCCGCAAAGGCATGTCGGAAGGTTCGTTTTTCTTTTTATGGCAGTTGGTAACAGCGTTTCTTGTCGCCGCTGGCGCGCCTTGCCGTCATTCCGTTTTCGGGATATTTCGGTGAAAAAACGCTTCTCTTGGAGAATTCCTCTCTGAATTTTTAAATAGTGTTCGCAACGTTTTCCCCGTCTGGTACTCGTTGATAGGTACTGCCCGAAGAAGAGGTACTTACCTGAAGAGTTGGTGATTTGTCGGGGTCATCGGATATTTGTTTGCATATGATGTGGCAAATGTTATAATACATTATTCGATACTAATCATGGTAACGTTGTCTATTTACAAAGGAAAAAGTGATGGCAATAGATGAACATAACCTTCCCGAATTGGTGAAGGAAGTCAGAAGACAATTAAGACTGAGTCAGGAGGATCTCGCGCGTGAACTTGGCGTCAGTTTCGCCACGGTAAACCGATGGGAAAATGGAAAATCCAAACCCTCGAAGCTAGCCAGAGCGCAATTCGATAGTTACTGCGCCAAAATGACCAGGCAGAGGAGGTTGATGTTGCCCGGAGGCGTCAAATGAACAGAAGGAAAAATATAACCGAGTACAGCTCAAGAAAATGAATTTTGGTGTATCAAGTTGAATAGAGATAAAATTACTCTTTCGCAACTCGAATCCTTCCTTATGAAAGCGGCGGACATTTTGCGCGGCAAGATGGATGCGTCCGAGTTCAAGGAGTATATTTTCGGTTTGCTTTTCCTGAAACGCCTTTCAGACGAGTTCGATTGTAAACGCGAGAGACTTCGCAAGCATGATTTCGCCGACCTCACGGATAAGCCGGAACTGGTGCAGGAACTCCTTGAGGATAAGACTTCTTACGGTGAAACCTTCTTTGTGCCCAGGCGTGCACGGTGGAATGAACCCTGGACAGATGAGAACGGCGAAACAGTCCCGGCCATAAAGGACCTGAAGCACGATATCGGCAACATGCTCAACAAGGCGATTGCCGCCATCGAGGACGAAAACGACTCGCTGGCCGGGGTGCTTAAAAACAACATCAACTTCAATGAAGTGAAGGGAAAAACGAAGATCCCGGACCAGAAATGGAAAGACCTGCTCGACCATTTCAGCCAGCCGCGCTTCATCCTCGTCAACGATAACTTCGAGTTTCCCGACCTCCTTGGTGCAGCCTACGAGTACCTGATCAAATACTTTGCCGACAGCGCCGGCAAAAAAGGAGGCGAATTCTATACACCCGCCGAGGTAGTGCGCCTGCTGGTACAGCTTACCAAACCGGAAGCAGGCAATACCGTTTACGACCCTACAGTGGGCTCCGGAGGATTCCTGATACAAGCCCACCAGTATGTGGAAGAACAGGGGCAGGACCCAAACAACCTGGCGCTCTACGGGCAGGACTCCAACGGCACGGTTTGGTCGATTTGTAACATGAATATGATCCTCCACAACATCACCCGCTTCACCATCGAGAACGGCGATACCCTGGAAGATCCGCTTATTCTCGAAAACGGACAGATTCGCAGATTCGACCGCGTACTGGCCAATCCACCCTTCTCGCAGAACTACAGCCGCGCCAACATGAAATTCACCAACCGGTTCCGTGAATGGGCGCCCGAGACCGGCAAGAAGGCCGACCTCATGTTCGTACAGCACATGCTTGCCAGCCTCAAGCCTGACGGGCGCATGGCAACCATCATGCCTCATGGCGTGCTCTTTCGCGGAGGCAAGGAAAAGTTAATCCGCGAGCTGTTGATCGAAGACGACGTGATCGAGGCCATCATCAGCCTGCCCCCCGGTCTTTTCTACGGAACCGGTATCCCCGCTTGCGTGCTCGTGTGCAGAAAGAACAAACCCGATGCACTGCGCGGCAAAATCCTGTTCATCAATGCCGACCGGGAATTTGCCGAAGGCAAGAACCAGAACAAGCTGCGGCCCGAAGACATCGAAAAAATCGACTTTGTATTCACTCACAAGCGCGAAATCCCCAAATACAGCCGGCTGGTGGATAAGACGGAGATCATTGAAAAACACGATTACAATCTGAACATCCGCCGCTACGTTGACAACACTCCGGAACCCGAACCGGAAGATGTGCAGGCTCATCTAATCGGCGGCATTCCCGAGAGCGAAGTCGCGGCGCGCAATGATGATTTTGCCAAATTCGGGATCAAGACCGAAATCCTTTTCAAATCAAAGCGGCCTGGATATGTGAGATTTCTCGAATCCATCGACGCCAGGTCCGCCATCAAGTCCGCCATTGAAGCCAATCCAGAGGTGGAGCGGACGATTGAAACTCATCGTCATGCCCTTAAAGAGTGGTGGCGAACAGCGCGTAATGCCTTTGCCGAGCTGGAACGCGCGAACCACGGCGGCCGTAAGATGCCGGAAATTCGCCGCGAGTTGATAACCACGCTCAAAGACAGTCTGGTCCCCCCGGGTGTTCTTGACGAGTTCAAGAGCGCAGGCGTCTTTGTCAACTGGTGGCAGCAGATCCGCTACGACCTCAAGACTATCGTCGCCATCGGCTGGCATCACACGTTGATCCCCGACGATTACCTGATTGCAGAATTTTTCCAGCGTGAAGCCGATGAGATCGAGGCGCTGGAAGCAAAAATTGGTGAATTGGAAAGTGAGCTGACCGAGGCGGTGGAGACTGCGAGGGACGTGGCCGCCTACGAACCGGATGAAGATGAAAAAGTCACCGCTGCCGTAATCAAGAAGGCGCTCAAGGCGCTGATCGACGATCTGAAAGAAAGCAGCGGCGAGTCTGCCCTGCGTGAGCTGGAGGCTCTCAAAGCCCAGGACAAGGCGATCAAGCAGATAGAAAAACGCATCAAGGAGACCAAGGCCGCGCTTAAGGAAAAAACCGGAGAACTGGAGCTGAAGATCCAGCTCAAGCGTGTTGGCGACGATGGCTTCAAGGCGGAAAGTCTCGACCTCATCAGACAGGTTGAGGCCCAACTCGCTGAACTGGATATAAACAACAAGGTCGAAAAGAAAAAGATCAATGCGTTGAAAAGAGACAAAACCGTGTTGGAAGAACGGATTGCCAGAACCGACAATTTGCTGGAGATAATCGGCGGACAACTGACGGATGAGGAAGCAAAGAGGCTCATCCTTAAGAAGCTCTACGATATCATCAACGCCGAACTGGAACGCTATCTCAATGCGGAAAAGCGAGCCCTGATCCAGGGTATTGAAAAGCTCTGGGACAAATACGCGGTCAGTTTCCGGGAGATAGAGAAACAGCGTAATGAAACCCTGAAGGTGCTGGATGGGTTTCTGGAAAAACTGGGATATTTGGGGAAAGTGCAGGATGGAGGAAATTGATGACAGGCATCATCAAGAATGCTGAATACAAAACCCTGTTGAAACAGATAAAGCAACGCATCCAGGGCGCGCAGCTCAAGGCGGCGGTCAAGGTCAATGTCGAACTTCTGACTCTCTATTGGGACCTGGCCCGGATGATTGTGAAACGGCAACAGCAGTCTTCCTGGGGCGACGGACTTATTACCCTCATCAGCAACGACCTGAAAAAAGAATTTCCAAACATGAAAGGCTTTTCAAAGAGAAACCTTGAACTGATGCGGCAATGGTTTGTCTTCTGGTCCTCACATGAATCAATTGCGCAACAACCTGTTTCGCAATTGAACGGGCAGACGGAATCTGCAACTTTCCCACAACTTGCGGGAGATCTGTCAGACAATGATGTTTCCTCGGCAATATCGGCGATCTTTCATATTCCGTGGGGACATAATATTGTTATTGTCTCCAAATGCAGGACACAGGAAGAAGCCTTATTTTATGTCCGGCAAACCCTTGAACACAACTGGTCCAGGGCCGTGCTGGTGCATCAGATCGAGTCCGGGCTCGTTCACCGGAAGAACAAAGCCGTCACCAATTTCAAAACCCGTCTGCCCGCCCCGCAATCCGACCTGGCGCACCAGACGCTGAAAGATCCGTACTGTTTCGATTTCCTCAACCTGACCCGCAAACACGATGAAAAGGAGCTGGAAGACGCCCTGATGGATCACCTGACCCGGTTTCTGCTTGAACTAGGAACAGGCTTTGCCTTTGTGGGTAGGCAGTACCGTCTGGAAATCGGTGGCGATGAATTCTTCATCGACCTGCTTTTTTATCATGCCAGGCTTCACTGCTATGTGGTCGTGGAGCTCAAGACCGTAAAGTTCAAGCCGGAGTTCGCCGGAAAACTGAACTTCTACGTGACCGCGGTTGACAGGGAAATCAGATCGAAACAGGACAACCCCACCATCGGCATCCTGATCTGCAAATCAAAAAACGACACTGTTGTCGAATACGCCCTTAGCACCGTGGACTCACCCATCGGCGTCAGCGAATACACCATCACCAGAACCCTGCCGGATGAACTGAAATCCAGCCTGCCGACCATCGAGGAGATCGAGGCGGAACTGGATGCGGGAGATTTGCAGGAAAGGTTGGAAGAGAGGGAATAAACGTGAAATACAAGCTCAGGCCGCAGTTTTTCGAAAATACTCGCAGCATCTATGCGGTCAGTTTTAAGAAATTGGAGCAGGAGCACCATGAAACCCTGAAGGTGCTGGATGGGTTTCTGGAAAAACAGGGGTATTGGGGAGGGCGGCCATGACGGAATCCAACTTTTTCAGCGGATTCTCCGTTCCCCGCAACAAGGAGATCATGCGCGTTTTCCGGGATTTGGAGATTGTGGAGCAACTCGGCTCCGGCATTCCTCGCATTCTGGAAGCTTACAGCAAAGATGTTTTTGAAATCAGAGAGAGCTTTATCCGAATCATCCTGCCCTATGCAAAACCGCTGGCAAGTTTGCGGGATATTCCGACCCAGCCGCGGCCTAAGTCACCGACCCAGTCACCGATCCAGTCAACCGACCCAGTCACCAGACTCATGGAAATTTTGACTGAGGGGCCGCTTTCCTCCGGCGAATTGAGGAAACGATTGAATCTGAAGCATCGCCCCACATTCAGGGAGAACTATCTGCACCCTGCTATCGAGATAGGGTATATCGAAATGACCATACCCGAAAAACCCAACAGCCGGCTGCAGAAATACCGCTTGACAGACAATGGAAGAGAGATGCTGAAGAAGTTGGGGGGAGGGGCGAAATAATGAGCAAAATGAGTTTGCCAAAAGGATGGGTAACAAAGCCACTTGGCTATATAGCTTCGATCATCATGGGCCAGTCACCGGATTCGAAGTTCTATTCAGAGGAAGAAAAGGGTCTGCCATTTTTGCAAGGATGCGCTGAGTTTCAGGTCAAATTCCCTAAGCACACCTTATATTGCAGTCAAATAAAAAAAGTCGCTCTGGATGGTGCGATTCTATTCAGCGTGAGAGCGCCAGTTGGAAAACTGAATGTTGCAAATAGAGACTATATCATAGGGCGAGGATTAGCTGCCATCACGGGGAGACAGATAAATCAAAATTATCTTGAATACTTCCTCAACTTTGAAGAACCGAATTTCAGAAATGCTTCACAGGGTTCTACTTTTGAAGCAATCAATTCTTCTGAGCTTAATGGTTGGCTGATTCATTATCCTCATGATGAAACCGAACAGTCCAAAATAGCTGAAATCCTTTCAACGGTGGACCGGGCGATTGAGCAGACCGAGGCGTTGATTGCCAAGCAGCAGCGGATCAAGACCGGCCTGATGCAGGACCTCCTCACCCGCGGCATCGACGAGCACGGCAATCTCCGCTCCGAAGAAACCCACGAGTTCAAGGATTCGCCGCTGGGACGGATTCCGGTGGAGTGGAGCATAACAACATTGAATGAGTGCGTCCCGACAAGTGCGCCTATTTGTTACGGAATCCTGATGCCCGGAGGAGGTCACGACGGTGGGGTTCCAGTCATCAAAGTCAAGGACATCATTGGTGGGCGAATCGTTCAAGACGACATCCTTCTCACGGCCCC
>JALUUO010000106.1 GCA_027021335.1 Nitrospirota bacterium | reverse complement strand
GCTCAGCTTGGATGTTTCGAGTGCCTTGAGGGAGAAACTGGCAGAATATAAGAAGCGCTCGAGTGATGCAGAGGGAGAAAGCGGTTACTCCGTTGACGACGAGATTGTTAGGAACCTGAGGTCTCTAGGGTACATGTAGGTTCCGCATATAATTCCATACCGGTCCTTCAACATAGTGTTGACCGGGCTGAACCGCTCATATTGAATGGTAGTCGTCGGGTGTACAAGGGGGCCGTGATAGTCCATGATGACCAGAATAAGAAAGCTATGGGCCAATAAAGACTTCATTGTGAGCTATTTGAAATGGAGTCTTGCTGCCAAGCCCCCAGACACGAGTATAAAGCCTCTCCACATAATATTCCTGTTCGTTGACCATTTTGAACCGAAATTCGATAATATTGAGAAAAAGATAGTTTTAAGTGAGGGAGTGAAGCCAAGAGCTGATGTTTCAATCTTTAAGGCAATTAATTAAGCAATCATCAGTTTACTATATCGGCATGATGATCATATCTCTATCGAGTTTTATTTCCTTGCCGATTCTTACAAGAATCATGTCTAAAAGTGAGTATGGGATTCTAAGCCTGGTAACATTAACAACATTTCTTGTAGTTGTACCTGCTAAGTTTGGCCTGCAAAATTCAGCGGTTTTCTATTTCGATGAGTTTAAACTAAACAAGAGAAAAGACGGAATAGATACATACTACAGCACCCTGTTTTGGGGGTCATTATTTATAGCCTTGTCTGTAGCGTTAATTTTTTACACGGCTGGCGATGCATTAGTAAAATACCTTCCAAATAAAAGTCTTGTTGGTTTTACTGGTATAATCGCGGCTCTGGTAGTTACAGAGGCTATGATAATCAGGATCAAGAATTTCTTGCGCATTGAACAAAGGTCAGCACTTTTTGTTTTTATAGGTATCATCAAAAGCTATGGCCGTATAGCCACCGGTCTCCTGTATTTTTATTTTTTTTCCAGAACGGTGCAAGGTTTTCTGATTGGTACAATATTGACAAATGTTGTCTTGTTGATATCGAGTCCCCTGTATATGGAATGGTATAAAGAAATCAGGATTGCTTCATTTTCATCTAAGTTTCTGAAAGAATGCCTGTATTATGGATATCCCTTTATAGGCATTGAGGCAGCATCTTTGCTGATAAAATATTCTGACAGGTATCTCATTGATTACTTCTTAGGACCAAGTGAGGTCGGGGTATATAGTGTTTCCGGTAATCTATGCATGTCTATAAGTACCGGTATTTTTTCCTCAATCTGGCTGGCTCTTTCTCCAATGTATATGAGGATATATCGAACTGAGGGTGAAAATAAGACAGCGGAGTTTGTGTCCGCGTCTATAAACATCCTTCTTTTAGTCAGTATCCCCATTGTTTTTGGTTTATCAGTCATTTCCCGCGAGGTAATACTGGTTCTGGCGTCAAAAAAATTTATCGACGCCGCTTCAGTGATTCCATTTTTGATTTGCGGAGCGGCCATTTGGGGACTAATTCCGCTTTACGCTACCGGATTTTATATAAAAAAGAAGGTTAACCTTTATAACCGCATAGTGTTTTTTTCAACGTGCCTCAATATTGCGTTGAATATCTACATGATACCTCGGTGGGGCATTCAAGGCGCTGCAATTGCAACTCTTATTACCTATATTGCAGCTTTTATCTTGGTTTTCAAGGTGTCATTTCGTTATCTGGAAATAAAGACTGATTTTATAGCGTTGTTCCACTATATAACCGCAGGCGTTATTATGTATATAGTCTTGTCAGAAATGAAGCTTGATGTCAACATTTCTAATCTTGTTCTTAAGATAATTTCCGGCGCATTATTGTATTTGACTATAGTCGTATCTTTTAATAAAAGATTAAGAATTAGTATTAAGAAGCTGTTCTTGAAGCAGTCACTGCATGAGTAGAGGGATTTCATGGACGTTTACGCTATATTTGTAAGAAAATGTTTATACCCGCTTTATTATAAAAAAAATGGAAGTTCCGTATCTGACCACCTTAGTTACTATGAAAAAACGCAATATTTCTCTTCCAATGATATTTCTAGATTGCAATGGAAACGATTGCTCAGGATCGTTGCCCATGCGTATAAGCACACAAAGTTCTATCGCCAACGATTTGAAGAAGCCGGGTTTGATCCTGTGAGATTAAAAAGTTACAATGACTTTATTCGCTTGCCATTTTTAACTAAAGATGATATTCAACGTAACTTGAAAAACCTGATTGCGGATAGTTGCAATAAGGCAGAGCTTGTCCGGGATAGAACAGGTGGTTCAACAGGAACGCCACTTTTATTCTATTATGACAGGCAAAGATTGGAAATAAGAGAGGCCTTGCGAATTAGAAGCAACCGGTGGAGTTCATGGGACGTTGGGGAAAAAACGGCCATTATATGGGGAGCACGGCGCGACAGAGCAGATGGGCTCAAAAGCCGGGTTAAAGCCAGCCTGCTCCGCAAAGGCCTTTTCCTGGATGCATATTCTTTAGACGAGGAAAAAATGGCTCAATTTGCAATGCGTCTGAAAGAGTACAAGCCGAGGATAATAATAGGTTACGCTGGGGCTTTATCTCTCTTTGCGAAATATCTTTCTGCAATTGGAGATAATAATGTCCGTGCTGACGCCATAATTTCAACGGCTGAGGCACTCAGCAATGACGACCGCAAAAGAATAGAAAGTGTTTTCAATGCAAAAGTGTTCGAGAGATACGGTTGCCGGGAGTTAGGACCTATTGCCGCGGAATGCGGAGATCACACTGGGTTGCATATTAATGCAGAAAGCTTGTTTGTTGAGGTTGTGGATCCTCAAACTAAACTTCCTGTTGAGACTGGGGAGCCAGGTGAAATTGTTATCACCGATCTTCTTAACTACTCAATGCCATTTATTCGTTATAAAATTGGAGATACGGGGCGGTTATTAAGAAAGGAGTGCAAATGCGGCAGGGGCCTGCCTTTAATGGATACCGTTGCCGGTAGAACGGTCGATTTCATCAAAACCCCAAACGGCAAAATAATTGCCGGGCCTATGGCTATACCATTATTATGCGAGATTTCAGGTATATTACAAGCTCAAATCATTCAAGAATATCTGGACAGGATAATTATCAGGGTCCGCTGCAGTGCAGAGTTCAACAGTGATAGCAAAAGAATGTTATTAATGAGATGCAGGGAAGTTTTCGGTGAACAAATGAGAGTGACGCTTGAGATAGTCAAAAGCATCCCCCAGGAACCATCAGGGAAGTACAGGTTTGTTATATCAAAATTAACAAAGGATTTTAAACAACAAACATTAAAATCAAGGTGATCTTTTGTTAGGACTGGGACTGACCAAATATATTCCCCTTTTTGCCTATATCGTCTGTATTGTCTGTTTCTTCCTGACAATTTTCTATAAAACAGAGATAGGACTTTATCTCGTTACCTTGCTGATACCACTGCAGAACCTTATGGATAGGCTCCAAGTGTTTCCTTTCGGAAAGGACATTATGGATATTTATATGCTGGTGTTTCTATTTATCATCGCTTTAAACAGGAAGGACTATTCTCTCCGTGACAAGTTTGTTGACAAGGCTATAATCCTCTTGATATTCACAACTTATTCGGCTCTGTGGGTCGGCAGCTTCAAGCTGGGGTTACCGTATCCCATATCCCTTAATAACGAACAGTTCGTTATGTGGAAGAACTTCGTGATGCTCCCATTGCTGTATTTTATAAGTATTAACATCATCAATAAGCGTCATCAGATCTTCCTGTTGGTTTGGATTATGGTTACGGCTCTTGTCTTGATGGATATTAATTTCTATCAGAACACCAAGTGGTTCAGTTATGAACACTTCGTTGAGACCAATAGAGCTGCCGGGTCAACGTTCAGCTATCTCGGTCCTAACGAAATAGCTGCTTTCTACGCACAGATAACGATGTTTTTGATCGGGGTCTATCTATGTGATAAAGCCAGATTTAGGAGACTGTTTTTTTTTGGCGTTATATCCTTTAATTTCTATTGTTTGTTGTACCTCTTCTCAAGAGGGGGATACCTTTCTGCTCTGGTAGGCCTTATGTTTTTGGGTGCAACAAAGAAGAGGCTCATCCTTGTTTTATTGCTATTATTGTTTTTAAGTTGGAAAGTTGTACTCCCCAATGCAGTTGTTGAAAGAATCGAGATGACGATAACGGAGGAAGGACTGGATCATTCTTCATATAGCCGTATAGAGATGTGGTCTAAGGCGATGGAGTCAGTTGCAATTAATCCTCTGACGGGGATTGGTTTTGGTAACACCCGTTATCTTGGTATTAAATCAGAAAAAGGCGTTCGCAGGAGCGTGCATAATGGATACCTTAAAGTGCTAGTTGAGCAAGGCATTATAGGTTTAAGCATTTTTCTCATAGTATTTTACGCCGCATTGAGAAAGGGTTGGGAGCTGTATCAGAATGCTGAGGATCCTCAGATGAAAGGCCTTGGATTAGGTTTTGTTGCGATGATCATCGCGAATCTTGTTGGTAACTTAACAGGTGATAAGTGGTCTTATTTCAATGCAATGGGCTACTTCTGGATTCTCTTTGGTTTGGTGGTCAAAGCTAATGAAATCGTTACTGTTGAGAAAGGAAGTGACATCTCTGTAGCTGAAACGTAAGTGGTATCATCTGCCGGAAAAATACTTAATACGAATACTCACAAACTGTTTTCAGTTATCCATTAATAGGTATAAAGGAATAATAAGCATCAGGAGAATGGTTCATTAAGTCTTATTATACATAGCGTCTTAAGTTATTGCGCATAGTTTCCGGAGCGTTTCGTTCGGTTTCCGCCAGGCACCGAACTGGTGGAACACGGTTCCGACCAGCTCTTCGAGGGTCGGGAAGTAACGGTTATGGGTGCAGAGCCTGCGCGTCAACTTCCATACCCGTTCCATGGGGTTCAACTCCGGACTGTAGGGTGGCAGGAACTCGAGCCGAAGCCGACGGCGATGTTTCCTCAGCCACGGCTTGAGAAGCCTGGCGTGGTGCCAGCGGGCATTGTCCAGAACGAGGACCAGCATTCGGCCTTTTCTGCGGTGGCGCAGGAGTTGTTTCAAGAACGAATGGAATGCCATTGCATTGAACTTCTCTCCCCTGCTTGCGACCAAACGGCCGTCGCAGGCACGGACCGCCCCGAACACGCCGAGACTTTTGCGGGTGGGCGCTTGAAGGACCACCGGGTCTGCATCCTCCGGAGGTATCCACATGGCGCAACGTGAACCGTGCTGCTGGAAGTGGCACTCATCCTCGAACCACAGGTCAAGGTCGTCCCTTGCGGCGAGACGCCGGAGTTTTTTTAAACTTCTGCTGTGCCTCGGCGTCGGCCCCGGCAATAAGCGAACGCGGTTTGCGCCTTCGGAATCCCAACCGGCGGAACAGGCGCTGGCATTGACGAACGCCGAGGCTGACCCCGTATCTCTGGGCCAGATGATGGCTGAGAAGCTTTCCATCCCAGAGGTTTTGGGTGTAACCGATCTCGCGTGGAGAACGGCGCAGGTCCCGGCCAAGGGCCCGCAGCGTAGCTTCGTCCATGGCAGTGGGGCGACCCGGACGGGGGGTCTCCTGGAGACCGGCGAAACCGCTCCGTTCGAAGCGGCGCACCCAGTACTGGACGGTTCTGGGACTGTGCCCGAAGAGCTCCGCCACTTCGTTACAACTTTTGCCGGAACAGACGAGCAGTATCCCGTGGAGGCGATGATCATAGCGCGAATCCTCGGACCGGAGAATTTCCTGCTGCACAGCGATTTGGATGATGTCCGCATCTTTGATCTCCAGCTTGCGCATAGGCCCCTCCTTTCTGCAAGAAGTATAGCAGAAAAAGGAATATATGCGCAATTATTTATGTCGTTATGTATAATTCTGTCAAAGGCCATGTATTAATGTTAGGTAATACCTAACCAAATCGGACCAGATCATGTAAAATGTTCTGGTCATGAGAAGGTGTTCTGAATGTTCTTATACTTGGGCTTGGCGACTGTCCGACGGCAGATTCAAATGCCGTCGTTGCGGA
>JALUUO010000105.1 GCA_027021335.1 Nitrospirota bacterium | reverse complement strand
GGAATCAACAATAAAATCCAAACGTTAATCAATAAAGCATACGGTTACCGTAACAAAGAACGATTCAAAACAGATATCCTTTTTCACTGCGGCGGTTTAAACCTCTACCCAGAAATCAGTCAATGACAAATCACCCCACAAATCCGGAAGAACCTTAATTTGAGATAATTCACAGAACATAAAACAGGACAATTATACCTGTGATAACATCAAAATATTCTAGTTATCAGGGCAAATAGACCTGTGAATAAATGGTTCGGTGAAAATGAGGAGGGGTTATGGCGGAAAACAATAATGTTGCTGTTTATTGGGACTTTGAAAATATTCATATTTCGCTTTGCTCTTTGTCAAAAGGAGAGTCTTGGTATAAAAATAATATGTTCACCCGGCAGCCAGAGCTTATTGATATAAATAGGATAATGGAGTTCATTTCAGGTTTAGGTGAAGTAAATATCAATAAAGCGTATGCGAATTGGAGCTTTTTCCATGCATACAGCTTCAGCTTACAAAGCTACTCAATTGATCTTCTTCAATTGTTCCCCAGGGGTAGATATGGAAAGAATGGTGCAGATATTAGAATTGCGATAGATATACTTGAAGATTGTCTACATCATCCGCATCTGAATACTGTTGTGCTTATAAGTGGAGATAGTGATTATATTTCAATAGCTCAAAAAGTTCGCCAGATGGGAAAGAGGATTATAGGAATTGGGGTTCAAGAAACAACAAATCAGTTTTGGATTAAAGCCTGCAATGAATTTAAATTTTACTCAAGTATTGCAAGAGAAAGTGGTGTTGTAGAATCTGAAAGTGAAATCGAATTTGATTTAGATGAGGCCAAAGTTCTTCTTAAGAAGGCGTTGTTGATGTTATTTTCAGAAACTAGCAAAGATTATGCTCTACGTGTTGCTATTAAGCCAGTAATGTTAAGACTTGATCCAACATTTGATGAAATTAATTATGGCTGTTCTAGCTTTACCGAATTTCTGAATAAATGTGATGACATCATAGAAACTAAAGAAATCGATAAAGACTTAATCATTTTTATGAAAGATAAGGTCGCTAATATAGATTTGGAAAGTGATCTTATCTCAGCTTCACATCCTTATGAAAGAATTCTAAAGAAACAACAAATCCGGCTTGTCCCCTATGATGTTTTGTCAAATTCTTTATCTGCTACGTTTGAAATATTTAAAGACGAAAAAGAGTTAGGCTCATATCTGGAATTTAGAAACAAATTGCGCGAAAAGTTGCGTGGAAGAAATATTCAGGCGAGTGATACAGATACTGCAAAAATCAAGTCTTTGTTATATAAAGCTTTTAGTTTTCAGCTAAACATTGAAAATAAAACAATTTCTTTGTCAGATGATATCAAAACAGAATCAGATATCAAATATAGAGTCTATCAAATGATCATCAAGCGTATTTTGGACAATGTAGACGGTTCCCATGATATAGATGTTGATTATCTTTCGACAATATTGTTTGGGGACGAGCAACATCAAGATGATGTAAATGAATTGATAGCAGATTATAATAACCGAACAAGTCAATTAACCTGACCCGCAACTCGTCGGCGAATTTTCGTGCAGATTCTCAAGCACATAGCAGTTTATAAAGTTAATCGGTAGCTGGTCGGCGGGCAGGTTATCTCAGTCGTTATGGGCCACAAACGAGCAGTCAAAAATATGGAATAGAAACCGATGCAGGAAAATAAATTACTAGCTTCAGTCGTATTATTTCGTGAATTGTATGACGAAGGGAGAGATATATATGATGTAATCGGCGCACTCATAAAGGCTGCAATTACATTTGAAAAAAAATGGGCGTTCAACACAACAGAAGCTACTCAGCTATTAGAAACCACGTTTGGGTTCAGTATTCCTGAGGCAGTTGTTAGAACTACGCTGCGAAATCGCTTAAAAAATAAGGAAAATATACTAAGTCTTGATAATGGCGTTTATTCTTTGGCTGCCAATAGTCTTGAAGAGCCGGCAGAATTAACTGCCGAGCTAAAGAAAGTTCAAGAAAACCAGAGTGGCATATTTCAAGATCTGATTAAGTACGTGACAGAGCATTCTGCAACCCCCATTAAGGAAGTAGAATATTCTGAGGTAATCGACAGTTTTAGCGAATACCTTTTAGATAATGAAACATCTGGTAAGTGTTCCAATTTAATCAGTTCCTACATTATTGATAGACAGAACCACCCCGGGTTTAAGGATGCTCTAAATGCCATTAGAGAAGGTTTTGTTCTCTACAACGGTGTGCGGTATTCACCAGATCTAAATGATCTTGGTACCTGGAAAAATGAGTTAACGATATATCTGGATACAGAGCATTTATTTAATGCTGCTGGATACAATGGGCAGCTTTTTAAGCAACTTTTTGACGAATTTTTCGAGCTAGTAAAAGAAATAAACGGCTCCGGGAAAAAGTATATTACCCTTAAGTACTTCCAGGAATGTAAGGATGAAGTTGAGAAATTCTTTCATGTTGCCGAACTAATTTCCGGGGGTAAACTTTCATTAAACCCCGCTAAAACTGCAATGGTTGAAATTTTGAAGGATAGCCAAAGTAGAGCAGATATCTTAGAAAAGAAAGCTCTTTTATATTCTGAACTTAAGAAAAAGAGAATTAAATTAGAAGAGCAAGATAATTTTCATGAAGATCCCCAATTCGTAGTCGAGGGTCAAAAGGTACTTGACGATTTACGTGAAGAGGCTAACAAGCAAGGGCGACCTTTTGATGAAGATAAGTGCGCTCATCTACTTAAGTTGTTCACAAAGATAAATTGTTTGCGTAAAGGAGAAAACTCGAAGGCATTTGAAGAGATCGGATACATTTTGATGTCTGGTAAAAGCTACACTCATTATTTGGCCTTCAATCCCAGCATTAGAGAAAGTGAACGTGATATTCCATTTGCAACAGATCTTGAATTTCTTACTAATCGTTTGTGGTTCAAATTAAAGAAAGGCCTAGGTGACGACGCATATTTGCCAAAGTCTCTAGACGTAGTCGCAAAGGCACAGGTGGTTCTTTCGTCCCAAATTAACAATTCTGTTTCGGAAAAATACGACTCTATTAAGCAGAGGCTTAATAAAGGAAAAATCACACGTCAGGATGCAGAATATATTCATCATGAACTCCGAAGTAAAGCTGCCAATCCTGAGGATATTACTCCTGAGACCGTTCAAGATAAGTTGGCATTCCTCAGCAATGATGACTATGAAGTTCACTTGAGAGAAAAAAGCGCCCTTGAAAGACGTGCAATCGAAGGAGATGAGGCAAAGGAAAAGCTTGCACAAATAGAAAAGGACGAATCTGATAAACGCAGACGTAAAACAATATCCAAAGCTAAGACCGAGCGCGTAGTATCTTGGGTGTTCTTCGTTGCCTTTATCCTTTGCTTTATCGGTCTCGTTATTTATTTTGTTTACTTGTTACGAATTGACTCTGATTCACCACTAACGGTCACTGGAACTATCATTTCCGTACTGGTCAGTTTTTTCACCATTTTAAATATAAAAAAAGTAAAAAGTTTTTTTGATGGGCGGTATGAGAAGAAAGTAAAAGATGCTTCTAGGTAGAGCTTACACGCATGCTGCCCATAACAAAATAAGGATTAGTCCAACAAAATAAGGATTAGTCCTGAGTCGAACGAAGTGAGTGCTCAGGACTAATCCCTGGTTCAAGAAGCCGCGGTTGCTATAGGGGAAAAGGTAGGAGTTTTTCTCTTGGGTGTAAAAGAATTAATGTTAGGAAATAAGGAGAAGCAGAATAATAAAGGAAAAATGGGGCACACGTCGTTATCTTTCGATGGAAGCACTGGAAAAACAGTTATTGGAGAAACAACATTCGGCTTAACCAATGGAACACCGCTGATCAAAGCATCCCCTACTCTATGCCGGCTTATCCCGGCGCTTTCACAGCGTCCCCGAAAGTTCCCTATCTCATTACTATATTAAAGTCACACTCTTCTTCATAACGATCTTTGGAGTAAGTCAGACAATCAGGCAATATTTTAATGTCATCAACAAAATCTTTGGAAAACTCACTGGCGTAAAAAAACAGAAACACATCGCGTTTGATATCGCTGCCAATTCCCCTTGGGAAATAGACTATAGATTTATAGCCGGTAAATGCATTCATACCCAAATATTTTCCCGTAGTGGCCCCTTGAAAAATTCTAATTTTACCGCCTTCATCATCTGAGATTACAATATAAGCTCCATCCGGATATTGATGCCGTATTTTTTCACCGTTCTCTTCTAGATTTTCTGATACGCTTTCCCACTTACGCAGGACTTTCATTTCGTAGATAGTACCGTAAATATTTGCAGCATACGCGTATTCCAAGTAACCTACACCTTTTCCAGATGCTCCAGTTGTTAAAGAAATATCCAGACTAATTGAATCTCCATCAAATTTTGCAAATAAAAAATACGTTTTCCCGTCGAAAGGATTAAACAATTCCGCAGTCTGTTCTACAGCATTTAATGTCGGATTACTCCTGGAGGCCCGAAGGGTTCTACCATTGATAAAATCCACTATCACACCTGCCGAACCACTAAACATCAATGGATCCCAGTCTTTATCCATGTATAAAGCGCCCTTTATAAGTGAATAAGACTGCTCAGTACCATCTTTGAACTCCAGGAGCCCTTCTGTTTTTCTGCGAGCTATTATTCCCTTGTCAAATATCGTAACAGGTTTTAAAGACTCGACAAATGTAATAGTATCGCAATCACAGTTTTCACTTATAATCATCCTGTTTGCTTCTTTAGGAAAAGAGTGCAGCTGCTGCTTCATTACACAAGATGTGAGAAAAACAGAAATGGTGATCAACAGAAAAAAATACGCTTGTTTTTCCACAGGCTCCACCTATGATTTTACGAAACGCAGGGAGCGGCGTAAAGGACAGCGCTCAAGTTAATAAATAAGAGAGAAACTTCCATGGTTATTTTCATATCAATTGTTCACCAGCCGCAAGTTACCAGGATTGTTATTCGTTCATTTAAGTGGTTACATTATTTTTGATAGAATATGAGTTAAACCAGGCAACAGCGTCACCAAAGCTTAGCTTTACGGTTTAACAAGACGATAAACCATATCCGGTCCAGTGGTGCCCCACGCCCCGCCCTGAGTTATAACATATACATAATCATCCGGTCCTACTATCATTGCCGAGATGCCGTCATGGTGAATTAAGTGTATGCCCATATCTGTTCTGTTACCACTATCATCAACAGCAAGTGCTCTCATATATCCATCCATAAATTCCGCATGAAGCAGTCTGCCTGTCAGCAGTCCTCCATAAAGTGAACCATTATATACATCACCTATCATGACGCTGGCGTAGCCAGTACTCTCACCCATAGGGTCCTCGCTTCGGAATGAGTCCGCTGTACTGTCGTCTCTCCGGTATTCAAGAAGCGGATCACGGTATCCTGTCTCTCCTCCTGCCGAGCCGTCGTAGGTAGGCCAGCCAAAGTTGACGTTATTGTCCGTATAGTCAAAGCTATCTATCTCTTCATAAGTGCTGCCGACATCGCCCAGATACACTATGTTGCCATAGATGGACATTCTGTATGGGTTGCGGAGTCCCATTGCAAGAATTTCAGGACAAGGTGAATCGCTTTGTGCAATGTTTGAACATTGAGGATTTCCAGAATCAAACATATTACCGGTTGGGATGCCGTAACCACCCATACCCTGCGCTAATTCAGGAATAATACGTATTACCGCTCCAAGCAGATTCGTGTTTATCTGAGCATTGGCGCTATTTCCGGATCCTCCATCACCAACCGAAGCCAGTAAAGTATTGTCAGGAGCAAACACCAAGCCTCCTCCGTTGTGATTGCCGGCATTACTTGGTTTACGAAAATCTATAATTTTTACTGGATCGCTCAAAACCAGCTCACCATTCAAAGTAAATGAAAGAGTCATACGTGAAACCGAGTTAGTATTGCTTGAAACAGATGTGTGATAAAAGAAAACGTACTTATTATTTGAAAAATCAGGATGAAATTCCAGGTTTAAAAGTCCCTGCTCGCCACCATTTACAACACCAATACCGCCACTTCCAGTACTCCGTAGATCCACGAAATTTACAGGATCGCAGCCGCCGTTAAAATAGTAAACCAATCCACTTTGGGCAAGAACTAAAAATCCGTTTTCTACCCCAGGTACAAAGGCAAGATCTGTTGGGTTACTGACAAGGCCAACATTGATAACTTGCTGAAGGCCAAAGCCGTTGGTTCCTCCAGCATCAAAAGTGATTCCGCCATTTTCGCAGTCCGCATTGACTACGGGCGAAAATGAAGCTGTTATTATCGTGTCGCTATTGACAGTAAAGACACATTGGCCGGTACCGCTACAGACAGTTCCGCCCCAGCCGTCAAATTCATACCCTACAGACGGGGTTGCCGTCAAGGTGATAGAAGTACCATCGGAAAAATTATCAATGCAATCAGAGCCACAATCAATTCCACCAGAAGAACTAATCACAGAACCGTTACCGCTATTTGTTACGGTCAGGGTATAGTAGGTTGTAGCTGCTGTGTATGTTGCAGTTACGGACTGGTCTTCAGCCATGGTTACCGTACAACTTCCGCTGCCGCTGCAACCTCCCCCACTCCATCCGGTAAACGTGTAGCCGTCTACATAGTCGGCCTGCAAGGTAACTGTTGTGCCTGTGACAAAATTATATGAACACCTGTTTGGACAATCTATACCCGTGGGACTGCTCGATATAACGCCCACTTCAACGTCTGCTCCATCAACAGTAACAGAAAGAATATTAGTATCATTAAAAGTGGCCTGGGTTTGCAGAAATGCTGCAATATCTTCCACATCTTGATCCGTCAAGCTTATAGCCTGCATAGGAACGACTGTTTTTAAAGCCTTGAAAATCAGGGAACCGGATGTTCTTTGAATACGGGGGAACGCCCATGAATTTCCTGCAGTACTGCCTGAGCCATTGGCTCCATGACATGATTTACAATAATTAGAGTACAGAATTTCTCCTCTGCCTGAATCTATGACAGAGATTGCAGGATACGAAGGTGGTCCGGAATCCGTACCTGTTAAAAATTGGTGATCATCATTATTTTCTGTGCTAAGCAAGCGTCTGAACTCCACTGTCCATCGACCTGATGCGGAATCGTAGTATGCACCTGCTTCAACATCAGCACGGCTGCCGGTTGGTTGCTTTACGATAACCGAAGGAACCTGATCCCCCAGCGACGGGGTGCCGTAGAAAGAGACCGTATCACCTATAAAGAGCGTATCATCCGTATAACTTAATCCGCTATTATAAAGATATTC
Source organism: Nitrospirota bacterium (assembly GCA_027021335.1). Taxonomy (GTDB): domain Bacteria; phylum Nitrospirota; class Thermodesulfovibrionia; order SZUA-242; family SZUA-242; genus JALUUO01. The sequence continues at coordinate 17,223 of JALUUO010000105.1, read as the reverse complement.
CGGGTTGCCTGAAACCAGCCCGTTATTGCTATATGCGGCTGAACCGCTGTCGGATATAATACCATTGTCACTGCCTGCTGCATAGATCATTTTTTCATCATCGGCATAGCCGGATGGTGCTGTGCGAGTGGATTTCCAGTGCCAGATGTCAACATTATCACCGAAAGTATTGGTATGCATGGCAACCACATTCATACCGGTGTAATTTTGAAATGGGTTGTCGTCTCTAAGGTTAGCATGGCAATAGGCTGCGCAACCCAAGGCGCCGTTTCTGAAGTTATTTTCGCTGTCAACGATGGGGAACATCATTAACACCCTGTCTTCACTCTCTGTTCCTGCAAGATAGTGTGTGGCATTTGCCGCGTTCTCATTCGGGGCTCCTTGCGTAACACCGGTATGGACTTTAGGGTTCCAGCCGGTTTCATTGTTGCCCTGATCGCCGTAGATCCATTTTTCATATTTACTGCTTTGCGTATGGCCGGCATCCTCCCACTGCACAAGGAAGTAGATATAATTTTCATCCCATGCCGAGCCTATAGTGATATCCGTAGGCATAGCATCTATGAATCTGCTCAGGGGGTAGTTATTCTGAACCAGACCATTGACGGTTGTCAGGTTATCAGGATTCCAGTCTGAGGAATTTCCGTCCAAGATTATGGCGCCTGAATTAATTTTTACGGAAATAACAACATTATTCTGAATAACCGAGGTATCAGGAGGTGAGTCCTGAAAGTCCAAAAAAAGTAACCTGGCTCCTGCATGATTGTGCGAGTTTTCGGTAACAGCCATGGAAAAATAAGAATCCACCGGTATAACTACAGTATCTTCCTCCCCTTCCTGTGAATATGAAGTTTGATCGGCTTGGCCCTGCTCTGTTTCAGAATTTTTCGATTGACCACATCCAAGGATGATAAAGTTTAAAGATAGAAACAATACTAAGCAGAAAGAATAAACAAGCAGTTTAGCCTTTATTTTTTTGAAGGGTTTCAGCATATTTTATCTCCGGTGAGATTGAGCCGTTCTTAGAAATTTCCACAAAGACTAAAAGCACGTATAATCCTGATTTCACTACCTTCTATTTCCGACCGCCAATACATGGCGGTTTTTTCTAACCTCAACCACAGTGCTGCGGGAAACCGGCTATTTTGTAAATAACTATGACAGCATCCTTCTTATCAGGAGATGGAGAAATCAGCCAGTCAGCTATATTTATTTTATCAAGAAGAACGTTGGCTAAGTTCTTCTGAGAAGGAACACGCTTGTGTTTATTGTAGTAATGCCTTAAAAAATCAAGCACTTTCCAATGCTCTGGCATCAGGGTGACTCCCTCCTTCTCCGCCAAAAATATTGCTACATCCCTGTTCCAGTCATCAGGGTTTCTAAGGTAGCCTTTATCGTCGGTCTCTATTAACATATTGGAACTTATCCTTTTTTACAACAACCACCGAAAAACATTTCAGCAAAGATCTTTTAACATCGAACAATCAGAACAGCATTATTTGTTTCATTAAGGAAAAAATAGCTACTATAATTACTGCACCTAACATTTTTTCCATTACCTTTGGCTGGAACTTAAACGAACCCATGAATGAGCCTAAACTACCCCCTGCTAAAACTGCAACTATTAAGTGAATATAGTTTGTTAAATCAATTGAGTTATACTGTAATCGGGATAACAGCCCTGAACATGAGTTAAGCCAGATAAAAATAGCTCCAGACGCTGCAGCTTCTTTTTCTGTACCAAGCCCTAAAACGATTATTAAAGGAACAAGGTAAATACCGCCGCCAATGCCAACTATACCCGAAACCAGACCAAGCACCGAACCAGAGATCAGAGATATAATCAGTTTTTCTTTTTTTCCAATATTAAGTTTGATAGTTGTGTCTTGCCAGATATATATCCGGACAACTACAAACACTAATGAAACCAGCAGTATCCAATAAAATATTTCCTTTGACAGTTTCAGTGAGCCTCCTAAATATGCCATAGGTATTGAAGTTATTAGAAATGGTAAAAGGAGTTTTATCTTGGCATGTTTGTTCCTTATAAAATTAAAGCTGCCCACCGATGTAACAAATATATTGAGAGACAACGAAATAATAGGTATCGCCAAGGTATTAATGCTGAATATCGACATTATTGCGGTGTATGATGATCCTCCGCCAAGACCTACTGAAGAGTAAGTAAATGCCACTATAAAAAAAAGAAACGCCAAGAAATATGGCGATGTAATTATCATATCCATTCACTTTTGGCTCAAAGACATTTTTAATTTTCCATAGTTATCAACACGCCCCGATTTTTCTGCACAAATATTTACTCATAATGAGCAACTTTAAAAGATTTAGGATACTTCTTCATTTCCGGCGGGATAATTGCCTGATTTCAGCTTTCTCCGGCAAAGGCTGCTAAAAAGTTTTCGTCTTCCCAATACGTAATCATGACATAGTCGTCCGGATTACAACAGTATTTTACAGAAAAAATGATGACACACGCAATATTTTGTTTACTTAAGCGGGTAAAAGAGATATCTTCATTGTCTGCCGACGCTCTTCTTGGCAGCGGTGCCACATTTCTGTTATCCTTGGTTTTAGTTTAAAAGAACATAATTCACTTATATTTACATTGGAGTAAAAAATATGGCTTTTTTCGACAGGCTTAAAGCAGGCCTGGCAAAAACACGCAGCAACCTCGTGGGACGTGCGTCTTCATTGTTTTCAAAACCTGTTGATGATTCCGTTTTGGAGGACCTCGAGGAGATACTCATAATGTCCGATGTTGGTCCTGCGGCAGCGAACGAAATCATAGAGTCCATACGGTCTAAAAACGCCAAGGGTGGAGTGACGGATCTTAAAGCCGCCCTCAAGGCCGAAATGGCGAATCTTCTAAACGATGATTCAGGACTTCTTATGGTGGATAGACCTTTTGTCATAATGGTTGTGGGCGTAAACGGCGTTGGTAAAACCACAAGCATAGGTAAAATGTCGAAAAAGTACTACGACGAAGGAATGCAGGTAACCCTGGCGGCCGGTGACACTTTCAGGGCAGCAGCCATAGAACAGCTTGAGATCTGGGCCAGGCGGACAAACGCCCAGCTTGTAAAACACCAAAGCGGTTCTGACCCTGCAGCTGTCGCATACGATGCGGTTATTTCGGCGTCAGCACGAAGTTCAGACGTGGTTATCGTGGATACCGCCGGCAGGCTGCATACCAAGTCAAACCTAATGGATGAACTCAAGAAAATCCATAGAGTGATCGGCAAAGCCATGCCGCATGCCCCTCACGAGGTACTGCTGGTGCTGGATGCCACAACAGGACAAAACGCGCTTCAACAAGCCAAAACCTTCAATAAAATGACTGCCCTTACAGGCATAATACTGACCAAGCTGGACGGAAGCGCCAAGGGAGGCATAGTGCTTGCCATCAAAAAAGAACTCGGACTTCCAGTGAAACTGATAGGAGTCGGAGAGGGAGTGGAGGATCTCCAGGATTTTAACTCAACAGAATACGTCGAAGCATTATTCCAGGATGTTTGATCTAATGAGGTACAATATTATCATTATTAAAACAGATCTCTACTTGTGGATTTTGGATTGGTTGTTACCCGGTTGCCCAGATAATATATATGCCTGTAACCGTAAGAAGTAAACCGGACAGAAGTATTATCGCCTGGAAAAATTTAAGCAATAGAGCGGAACTATCTTTAGATCCGGCATATTCAACCGATATACCCCATATGCCGCTTAAACCATGCCAGATTACAGAGGCAAGAAGAATTAGGTCAAACGTCTTCCAGTAGGGATCTGAAATTCTTTTTAAGACAAATTCATATGTTATCTGCTCGGCACCACTGTAGTGCATGGTCCAAAAGTGGATAATCATGCCGAATAAAAGTACAGCTCCAGTAATACGCTGAAAAAACCAGGCTGCCGTGCCTATCAATTAGCGCCTCCCATAATCGGCCATACGCCTAGTAGAAACAAAGTTCCTCCGCCCAGAACAACCAAAACGATGAAAATAGTTTTCTGAGTTCTTGTCGGCGCTCCAAGGTCCAACATAGTAAGCCTGATTCCGTTACATGCATGAACGATAACCATGGCAAGAAGAAATATCTCTCCAAGTTTAACCAATGGGTTTTTCAGCAGGAGAAGAAGTTCGGCGTACTTTTCAGGATTTTTCAGGTGAGTCAGGATATAAAGGTGGGCAAAGATATACAGGGTAAGAAAAACACCTGAGCCCCTATGAATAAGCCAAGCAACATAACCGGTCTGCCACCGGTAACGCATGTCATTAATACCTGTAGTAGTCAGGCTTGTACGGACCCTCCTTTGAAATGCCGAGGTAATCAGCCTGAGCATCTGTAAGCGTGGTCAGTTTTACGCCCAACTTCTTAAGGTGTAATTTTGCAACCTTCTCATCTAAAATTTTTGGAAGAACATATACTTTATTTTCATACTTGCCAGGGTTGTTCCAGAGTTCAATCTGTGCCATAACCTGGTTTGTGAAACTGTTTGACATAACAAAGGAAGGATGTCCGGTGGCACACCCCAGGTTTACAAGGCGCCCCTCGGCAAGAATCGTCACTGCCTTGCCATCCGGCCAGATCACCTGATCGACCTGTGGTTTTATATTGACCCTTTTAAGCGCCGGATCACCAAATACCGACGCAACATCTATTTCTATATCGAAATGGCCGATGTTACAGACTATTGCCTGGTCCTTCATCGCATCCATATGTTCTCTGCGTATAATATCCCTACATCCCGTCGTGGTAACGAATAGATCAGCAACAGGCGCTGCGTCCTCCATGGTAACAACCTCATAGCCTTCCATGGCTGCTTGCAGCGCGCATATAGGATCTATCTCTGTAATAAGCACTCGGGCACCCTGCCCTCTAAGAGACTGGGCACACCCCTTTCCCACATCACCATAACCGGCAACAACCGCAATCTTGCCGGCTACCATTACATCCGTAGCCCTCTTTATTCCATCCAGCAAAGACTCACGGCAACCATAGAGATTATCAAACTTGGATTTCGTGACAGAATCATTCACATTGAAGGCCGGACAACCCAAGCAACCATCCCGCATCATTTCGTAGAGGCGATGAACACCTGTGGTGGTTTCCTCGGAAATACCACGCACTGCATTAAGAAACTCCGGGTGACGATCATGTACTATCTGTGTAAGATCACCACCATCATCAAGAATCATGTTAAGCGGTTTGCCATCCGGCCATAAAAGTGTCTGCTCTATGCACCACTCGTACTCTTCGTCACTCTCTCCCTTCCAGGCAAAGACAGGAATACCTCTGGCAGCGATAGCAGCTGCGGCATGATCCTGAGTCGAAAAAATATTGCACGATGACCAACGGACTTCAGCTCCAAGATCAACCAAGGTCTCTATTAAAACAGCCGTCTGTATAGTCATATGCAGGCAACCGGCTATACGTGCGCCACTTAGAGGTTTCTTGTCTCCATACTCATCCCGAAGAGCCATTAAACCAGGCATCTCGGTTTCAGCAATGGATATCTCCTTTCTTCCCCAATCGGCAAGACTGATATCTGCAACCTTGAAATCTTCAACAGCAATGTTCTCTATACTCATAGCTCTTCTATAGCCTCCGGAAAATATTAAATATTAAAAATCAATTATTAGAACGTTTTTAGAACAGGCACAAAAACCTATCCCTTTTACAATAACAAGAATATTAACAAACAACAATCAGAGGGGGACACCCCTCTGCCGGCCCCCTCTTTGCCGACAATAATTCCAGATGAAAAACTAGCGTTTCTTCTTCGCAAGATTGGATGCCTTCTTCTTAAGACCTGTCGAAGCTTTGGTCTTTTGCTGCGTTTTTGTTTTTGCAACAGTTTTTTTAGCTTGCGGTTTCCGTGCCTTTTCCTTTTTACCTGAAGTTTTTGTCTTGACCTTGCCGGCCGGCGCCGCAACCTTGCTCTTTACTTTTACCTCAACACCTGACTTTTTAGATATTCCGGTAACAGAAGTTTTTTTAGCAGACTTTTTCGTAACTTTTTTTGTGCTCTTTTGCGTAGCCTTTTGAGTATTTTTTTTATGGGTTGTTTTAGAAGCCGTTTTAGAAGTCGTTTTTGCAGGCTTTTTTGCAGTTGTTTTTGCAGAAGTCTTTCCCTTACTCTTCAACTCTTTTTTTACAGGTTTTGTCGGGCCTTTTTTTACGGAAGAAGGCTTGACTTCCTCAACTTTTGCAGGCGCCTTTGTTACGACTTTATCTTTTTTCTTTTCGGCTGCTTCAGGCTTAACACTTCCAGCCTTGTATGTGACATCTATCGTATACTCTATATAACCATGATCCGGAGGCAAGTCCTTGCTGAGACTACCCTTGCAGGCAAGCCGCCCTTCAGCCTTGGTTTTAGACTCTTTAAGCACATTCATAATTACCGGGACAAGATCAAAGTTTCCCTCAACGCAGTCGTGTATAAGACATGGAATATGAAAATAGGCATAATCCTCAGGATATACATGTAGCGTCCTGGTCATAAGAACAGGGTTATCACCCTTTTGATAGTAGATAATCCTAATAACCATCAACTCCAAGGCAGGAAACTTATCCGCAAAGGTTCCTGCATCCTGCCTTTCTACATCGTGGTTATCGAATTTTTTCTTACCGCCTCTTCTTTGCATTTTTCTACCCTCGCCTTTCTTTGCGTAAAGAATAAATTACAAGTAAAATCACAAAAAGTCAAGAAAAATTAAGGAATTAACGGTTGCAGTGGACATACTCAGCAGTGATATACCTGAATAAAGCCTGGGATCTCAAATAGCTGTTTATTCACTTAATTATGGTTATACCTGTAAGTTGGGTTACAATAAAACATTTCTGCACCCTAGACTGACTGTTGACTGTTTAAATTAAAAGGGATTTAAACAATAGTAGAATGTCTGCTTCAATTCATTTTGTACCGTACAGGGAACCTGTTCTTTCCCGCATCTGCAGGGTATCGCTCTCTTCAGGGACAGCTCTCGAAAAAACAGCAATTGTTTTCGCATCTTCACGAGCTATTACGTTTTTTCGCAAAACTTTGATGGATACGGCAAAGCGGGAAGTGATTGCTGGTCCTTATCTATACACCCTGGAGGATTTTCTAACAAGAAGTCTCAAGCCGCCTGCATATGCATTTCCGGCAGACCTACAGCGGCGCGTGCTGCTAAACCACGCCCTTAAAAAATGCAGGCAAAAATTAGCTCCTTTGTTTAAGGGAACTGAAGATAGTTTTCTTGATGACTATCTTTCCTTTTCATCCATAGGTGACCGTCTGCTGCGTTTTTACGACGAAGTGTCGGTTGAACGCATTTCTTTTGATGACATAAAGAAGCACGCAATGTACACCGATTTCGAAAAACACGTCACAGTGCTTCAAAGCATATGGGAAAATTACCGCCAAATCCTGCATGACAACGGCTTTGAAGCCCGTTCTGTGTTTAAAGCCGAAGCCGAGCCTGAAACAGATTTTCTTTCGCAATTTGCGCATATAATTTTCGCTGCATCAGGGATCTTCAATCGTTCGGAACTTACATTGCTTAAAGATATCTCTGAGGCGGTGCGGCTTGATATATTTATGAGTCACGAAGGACCGCTTCTTCCTCAACACAAGGAGATGATCAATACCATCTCGCCCAACGCAAAAAGCCTTCCGATTTCCAGTCCGCTTCCCCGTATATCGGTCAGGGAGTTTCCGGATGCCGTAACACAGGCCGGTTTTATAGGCTCGGCGATCCAGCAGTGCAGAAAAGAGGGGATTCCGGATGAGAGTATTGCCATAGTGCTTCCTGACGAGAGCCTGGCAGGCACTATCACAGCCATACTCGGGCGCAAATATTTTAATATCGCCATGGGCCTTCCGGTGGTAACCTCACCCTATTTCAGTCTGCTGAAAATAATTCAACAGCTCTGCTCGGAAGAAAAAAACCATGCAGGCTACAGTCATCAAAGTCTAACAGCTTTCGTAACACACCCTTTTATCAAAAACATCAAAAACACTTTTGACAACGGAAAATCGTTAGGCATTGAGGCCAAAAAAATATTAGATAAAATACGGCGTAACTACAGGCTGCGTCTTCCGCTAACGGCTTTCGAAGACTGTCAGGCCCCGGGACTTCTGGTAGAAATTGAAAAAGCAGAAGATATTTTCAGCAAACAAAAAAGCTCACAAACATTAAAAACAATAGCTTCCTCTGTTCTTAACTACATAACAGAACTCGAACAGAGACTAAGTAACGATTTCAGGCGGAAACTCCACCTGGACCGTGATGTAAGAAACTCGCGTGAGAAAATTCTGGAGGTTTTGACTGAAATCATCCTTATTAATCCCGGCGAACCAATAAACACAAGCGGGCCCCACATTTCAGCTCACAGCCTTCAGGCCTCTCTTTCAGGCCTTCTTTCAATTCTTGAGGGGCAGACCTACAATGCAGTAAACCGCGAAGGCGTTATAAGTATGATCGGTCTTTTAGAGACGAGGAATCTACAATTCGACGCAGTAATCATACCCGACATGAACGAAGGTTTTCTGCCGGCCTCCAGTAGAAAAGATCTTTTCCTAAACACATCACTTAGGAAGTCGCTCGGCCTTCCAACACAGGAGGACCGGGAGGCTCTTTTTGGGTTATACCTAAACCAGCTCCTCCGCGGCGCCAAGCAGGCCTACCTGTCATACGTACGGTCAGATGAACGTGGAGTTAGAAGCCGTTTCCTGGAAGAGATTCTTCTAACTGCCCCACCCGGTCACGATATTCAAGCCGGGTGTGAAGCCTTCCGTAAATACATAGTGCCAGGACAATTCCGTCCGCCTCCTAAAACTGAAGGAATTAAGAAGGATAAAGAAACCGTAATAAGATTAAAAGAACTGAACTACTCGGCATCGTCCATAGAAACCTATCTCAGATGCCCATACAGGTTCTACCTGAGCCGCATCTGCCAGCTTGAAGAGCCTGTCCGTATAGAAAAAGAACTTCCAGCAAAGCTAAAAGGCGAAATATTTCATAAGGCGGTAAGCCTGGTTTACAGGAACGAAAACCCTGCGATTCTTTTTAGAGATGCAGAAACTCATAACCGGATAATCTCTGATGCAATCGACAGGCAATCAAAGTTGTTCGATCAGGTACAACACGTTCCGAGCAATCAATTTGCCTTTAATAACTGGAAGAGTCGTCTTAAAAAATTCTCTGAAAACGAGATGCTACTTTATCGTGACGGCTGGCGAACAACCGCAGTGGAACTCAAAGTCGAGGTTGATCATAAAAGCGGACTCCGCCTTAAAGGCTATATCGATAGAATCGACCGCCGTGGCGACGAGATAAGAATCATAGACTACAAAACCGGAGCCATTCCAAAAACGAAAAAAGAATGCCGGCTCTCTGAAGGACGAGGTATCTTTACACGAATCCAACTGCCCTTTTACCTTCTTCTTCTATCCGGGAAAAACAGCGCGGAAGGTGAGTTTAAAAGCAGAGTAGTTCCGGAAAAAGTTGACGGACTTTACTTCTATGACCTGAAAGAAAAGTTCCGGATGGAAAATATGTATGATGACTTTTCAGAAACAGGCAGGAGTAAATACATGGCCTTGTTCGACCGGTTTATAAGCGGTATTCTGGCCGAAATAAAAGACCCGGCCTATCCGTTCCACCATACGAAAGACATAAAGAACTGCAAGTACTGCCCCTTCGATCTCACCTGTCGTATAGAGGAAAAGAAAGCTTTTTCGTAACCACAAACTATTTTGTATCCCACAGCCTTGGATCAACAGCATCCCTTATGCCGTCTCCAAGCATGTTATAACCGAGCACCGTGATCAGGATTGCCAGGCCGGGAAAGACCGAAAGCCACCAGGCTATCTCGATGTTGGCCTTTCCTGCGGTAAGAATATTTCCCCAGCTTGGCGTTGGCGGCTGTACACCGATACCGAGAAAACTTAGAGCCGACTCCACAAGCACAGCACCTGCCACACCCAAAACCGCGGATACTATCACCGGAGCAAGGCTGTTTATCAGCATATGACGAAATATCACCCTCTTATCCGATGCGCCAAGACTTTTTGCCGCAAGTACGAACTCCCGTTCCTTAAGCGACATAAACTCGGCTCTAACCAGCCTGGTAAGTCCCATCCACGAAGTCAGGCCTATAACCACCATAATATTCCATATACTCGGCTCAAGGAAGGCGATAACGGCAAGTATAAGAAAAAATGTGGGTATAGCAAGCATCGTATTAACAAACCACATCACTACCGTGTCAACCCACCCTCCGTAATATCCGGCAAGAGCCCCCAGAATAATGCCTATAATAGTTGATATGCCAACAGCCACAAAACCGACTGCAAGCGAGATACGGGCCCCGTAAAGTATACGGCTCAAGATATCACGTCCAAGGTCATCAGTGCCAAAGATGTGATGCCGGCTGGGAGCTTCGAGTATATGATTTCCAACAATCATATTAGGATCATAAGGCGCAAGCAGGGGGGCGGCAACTGCTGTAAAAGCCAAAACCAGGATTATGGACGCTCCTGACAAGGCCAGGCGGTTAGACCTGAAACGACGCCAGAATAACGAGTGAGCTGCCTTATTAACAGACCTCATTGCACCCTGATCCTCGGATCTGCGGCAGCATATCCGATATCCGCCATGAGATTACCAATAAGTGTGAGAAATGCGCCTATTGTAAGCACTCCCATAATTGAAGGGTAGTCTCTTGTCATAAGGGCCTGGTAGAAAAACTGTCCCATGCCGGGTATCGCAAATATGTTTTCGAAGATTACACTACCACCGATCAAGGCCGGCAGTGAAAGACCAAGTACGGTAATAATCGGAAGAACAGCATTTTTAAGCGCATGCCTGTATATGACCTTCCAGTTGGCAAGACCCTTTGCCCGGGCAGTGGTTATATAATCCTGACGTATTACCTCCAGCATATTCGAACGCATATAACGGGAGATACCGGCAAGTCCACCAATCGCAGAAGTAAATACCGGAAGAATAAGGTGGCTGACCCTGTCCCATAGCCGTCCCCAAAAAGAAAGCGATTCGTAGTTCATGGATTTCAGCCCGGATATTGGAAGCCAGTCCAGGGTTATGCCGAAAAGTATCATAAGCAAAAGAGCAAGCCAGAAAGCCGGAGCCGCAAAACCTAAGAACACGGCAACAGTAGTCACCTTGTCGTAAGTCGAGTAAGGACGCACTGCCGAAGATACCCCTACAGGAACAGCCACTGCAAATATGAGCAGCATGGAGAGAGTGTTTATCCAGATAGTGATAGGAAGACGCTCCTTGATCTTGTCCCATACAGGCCGGTGATCCGTGGAAAAAGACTCACCAAAATCCAGCCTTAAAATCCGTTTCAGCCACATAAGGTACTGTATATGCACAGGCTTATCAAGACCATAGTATTTTTCCAGGCGCATTCGTGCCTCCGGCGTAATCTTGGGATTCATCTCCGTAAGAACATCCGTCGGCTTGCCGGGCGCCAAGTGAAGCACGGCAAATGATATTATTGTTATTCCGAAAAAAGTGGGAATCATCTCGAAGATACGCTTTAAAAGATATGTCAGCACTGCCGTTTAGAAACCTCCGGAACTTATGCGGCCTCAACCCTGAAATTCATGCAGCCTGAAGTTCATGCAGATGATCAGGTAAAACAAGGTGGTAAAACTTCATGCGCCCTGGTGAAGGAAACATTTCTTCTCATAAGTGATAAGTACATCCCGCCTCTGCTTACATCACCTGTCAGTTGTACTCCGTTAACTTGCTCATCCTCTCCAATGTAAAGTCTCACAATTCCTTTACTATCATCCATATTAACAACTCTGCTTCCTTTCCGCATGCCAAGTGAAAGGACAGGCAATCCAAAAAGAGTTAACACATTCATATCTTCTAAGTGAGAGTCAAAAACCTTTCTACCACCGGCCATATTACATCCTGCAATCTCTCCTCCCTTTACCGCATTAATATGTATGGGATTTAGTTTACTTATGCCATGAATTTCCATCTCTGCCAAATCCCCTGCAGCATAGATATTTGGGATATTTGTTCTCATCCGGTTATCTACCATAACTCCAAGATTCGTTTTTATAGAACCATCCTTTATCATCTCAAGGTTGGGGCTTACTCCAACAGATACAATCAATGCATTACAGGAAATACTTTTTTGCGAATCCAACGTAACTCCTTCTAATTTACTTTTAACGCTGCTTCTCTTTATAGCCTTTATTGCCCTGCCGGTAATTATATTTAAACCGTTATCCCTTAAGTGCCTCTCTACCATACCTGCAATTTCTCCATCCAGCATTCTTGGAAGCACTCTATCCTCTTTTTCTATCACTGTAACTTTACACCCTGTTTTAGATAGGGCCTCAGCAATCTCAAGACCTATAAATCCTGCTCCAATAACAACAACATCTTCAGCCTTTTTAGCGGCAAAGATGATTCTGTCGGCATCCGTCAGGGTTTTGAAAAAAAATACATCGTCACCCTCAATGCCCGGCAGTGGCGGAACAACAGGCTTTGAGCCGGCCGCTAAAAGCAGCCGGTCATATTCAAGCTCGCTGTCGTCGGAGAGCCTGATCTTATTATCAGACGGCCTGACCTCATCAACAGAAATGTTAAAAATCGTATCTACGCGCTTTACATCATAGAAATTACTTTCCCTCATATAGAGTTTATTCTTACCAATTTCTCCGCCGACATATTGAGCAAGAAAACAGGGGGTATATGCTCTTTCTCCCTCCTTTGACAAAACAGTGATTTCGCATTTTTTATCCCTTTCACGAATCGCCTCTACCGCACTAATGGCAGCAGCCCCATTACCTGCTATTATTATCTTCATCTCCTATATTGCCAGTGCCGTTCTTTTCTGCGCAATATGTGATATGAGCCCTTCAGCAGCCTTTATAGGATCAAGTTCCACGTATGCTCTGCCGCCGGTAATCCCTTCAAGGTCTTCTGTAAGGACCTTAGCAGCCACAGGACTTCCGAGAATCCTCGGTGAAGGCGCTATATGAACCAGCAGGCCGAGTGCAAGCAACCAGGTGCCTATGGACATTGCCTTCTCCTGGACGAGCTCAGGGGCTGAGCCGGCAACCGGCAACTGGCTTACTTTCAGATCAAGCTTATCCGCCAAGGCACCTAGAAGGGTAGCGATACGGGCATTATCCACACAGGATCCCATATGCCAGACAGGAGGCAGAGGCGCACTTAGTCCGGCAGCCTCTCCAAGGGCTTTAAGCACAGTCTTTAATCCATCCCCACAGTATTTATCAACAGCATCTGGGTTCATAAGGTCTGCTTGTGCGCATATATGGGCTGTACAACCTGTTGTAACGATCAGCACATTTTTTTTCAGAAGCTCTTTCACCATGGTATCTGTCATGGATGTGTCTCTCATTTTTATACTGGGACAACCTGCAAATCCTACCACACCATAGATATTTCCACTCACAATGTTATCAATTACGGTCTTTAACGGATCTGAGGAATCAACCTTCTTAAGCACGTCAATAATGGCCTCTACCGAAAACCCGGCAAGAGCCGTTGATTTTTCTTCAGGAATTGCAATATCACTTTCTTCCCGTCCTTTAAATGCCTCTATCGCCATTCTGACGATCTTTTTTGCCTGCTCGTCCGCATGCTCGGCCTCAAAAGAGACATGGGAAGCTCCGGGAATTTTAACAGATGCTTCGGTGGTTATAATCTTTGTGTTGCAGCATTGAGAAATTTTTGTTATAGAAGGCCAAATACACTGGATATCCACAACCATTGCATCCACCGCCCCGGTCAGGAGTATCAATTCCGACTGCATGTTATGCGCCGCCATCGGAACATTGTGCCTCATGGTAAGCTCATTGCCTGTGCAACAGACACCAACGACATTTATCCCCTCCGCACCCACATCCTTTGTTTCACTCTCAAGCCTACCCGCCCATTCGAGTATCTTTTCTGACAGGACAGGGTTATGACCATGCATGGCTATATTAACCTTATTTTTCTCAAGAACTCCCATGTTTGCCTCTATGCTTCTGACCCGGGGAACACCAAACATAATATCCTGAAAATCAGTGGCCATACTTAAACCTGCATAGCCATCCACAATTCCCATCCTGAGGCAGGCAAGGAGCAGATTGGTAGGGTCTGCATCATTTCCCATAGAGGTTCTGTGCATAGCCTCTTCAATCTCGTTGTGTGCATTGGAAACAAGCAGGCCCAACTTTCCCCACATCTCGACTTCTTTCTTAGGCGCCCTCAATTTAATCCAGTTCATCGGTTCGCCATCCTGCCTGGTTATATCTTCTAAAGCCTTATTTACAACTTCCAGGGCAATCTCTGTGTCAGCCTTACCGGCTATTGCAATACCAAGTCCGCCGGCCACCTCCATCAGTTTATCCCTACCGGTTATCTTATATCCCGGTGCTTTTCCTTCCAGCATTTTTTTAAAAGCAAGAACAACATGACGTGCATGCCCTACATGTGATGCAGCACCGCCAACCTCTTCCCTCAACAGGTTTCTACATACTATGGTATCCACCGAAGCTCCACATACCCCTTTGGAGGCGCCATTACCATTGCTAAAGGGATCTATTCTGCATGGCCCCATATAACACATCCTGCAGCAGCTTCCAAGCTGTCCAAACCCACACTGAGGCTGCTGGGCTTTGAGCCTCTCAATCCCTGTCTCTACTCCCAGCTCAGCCGCCTTGTTTATCAAGGTCTGCGATGCAATATCGAATGTCTTTATCGTCATGCTATATTCCTCCCATTGTTCTTAATAAATCTAATGCCGTAACCTTCCGGCGCTCCTCTTTTACCCTGTCCAACCTCATAGCAACAGACTCGGCAGTCGTCACCCTCTTTTTTTTAACCAGATGATTCACCTCACCAAATGTGAGCGCCCGGGTTGGACATCCCTCAACACAGGCCGGCACTTTACCCTCTTTTAAACGAGAAAGGCAGAAGTCACACTTAACCGCCACTTTTTCCTCCGGGCTCACAGAGACAGCGCCAAAAGGGCAGACCATGGCACACATAAAACACCCCATGCACCTGTCCTCATTAACAAAAACAGCTCCACTGTCCGCCTCTCTGCTCATCGCCCCTGCAGGACAGGCTTTAATACATGCCGCATCAGTACAATGCATACACTTTGCAGGATATGAAAAGCAGAAAGCCCGTTCCACATGTATTCTCTTTACCGGTAAAGGCTTTTCATAAATAGCTGTAAAAAGTTCTTTGGAGGAAGAGTGTTCAACTGCACAGGCAATCTCACAAGATTTGCAGGCAGTGCATCTTTCAAACTCAATGAAAACCTCTTTCATCTTTAATCACCTCACTAGTTTTTATCAATAGAAGTTTTGCCGATGGTTAGATAAAATACTCTGGCAGATTGCGGTATTTCAAGGTGAGAGGCTTAGCCGGATAAGATTCTCTTGGATAACTCTCAGGTATGCGCGGTTCGCAATCAGTGAATCAGTGTACCGGGTGGAATTACTGTTATCAATATGACCGAACTAAACTTGGAGACAAACAACAGGCATTTTTTGTCTTTTCTGATAGGCATCGTGTGGGCCCATAGTCTTCCGTATCCTAAACGCTATGTTAAAAAGCTTTCCCATGAGCAACGGACGGCAAGATTTGAGTATCCGGTTTTGTTGCCGAAAAACTTATCTGAATCCGGAGCAAGGGAGATTAAAATTCCAAGACGCAAAATCAAAAAGTCGTATTAAACTCCTGCTTGTAACTAATAACGTCATCTCCAGTAAACCAATCTGAGTCCGGACCTGGATTGCTATAGCTTATGTAATCTATCCTATTAGCATTAGCATCATAACTGTTATTACGATAAGAAGCAACATCGTCATCAGACGTAAACCACTCCAGGTCAGCACCAGGGCCGTTGTAGTAAACATAACGCGTCTGGTTGCCGTTGGAGTCGTAGGTATAGCTGCGATAAGAACTCACATCATCATCAGACGTAAACCACTCCGAGTCAGCACCAGGACCGTTGTAGTAAACATAACGCGTCCGGTTGCCGTTGGAATCGTAGGTATAGCTGCTATAAGAACTCACATCATCATCAGGAGTAAACCAGTCCAGGTCAGCACCAGGGCCGCTGTAGGAAACATAACGCGTCTGGTTGCCATTGGAATCGTAGGTGTAGCTGTAGTAAGAACCCACATCATCATCAGGCGTGAGCCACTCCAGGTCAGCACCAGGGCCGTTGTAGTAAACATAACGCGTCTGGTTGCCGTTGGAGTCATAGGTATAGATGTAATAAAAACTAACATCATCATCAGGCGTGAACCAGTCCGAGTCAACACCAGGGCCGCTGTAGTAAACATAACGCGTCCGGTTGCCGTTGGAGTTGTAGGTATAGCTGCTATAAGAACTCACATCATCATCAGGAGTAAACCAGTCCAGGTCAGCACCAGGGCCGCTGTAGGAAACATAACGCGTCTGGTTGCCGTTGGAATCGTAGGTGTTGCTGTAGTAAGAACTCACATCATCGTCAAGAGTAAACCAGTCCAGGTCAGCTCCAGGGCCGTTGTAGTAAACATAACGCGTCAGGTTGCCGTTGGAATCATAGGTATAGCTGTAATAAGAACCAACATCATCATCAAGAGTAAACCAGTCCAGGTCAGCACCAGGGCCGTTGTAGGAAACATAACGCGTCTGCTTGCCGTTGGAATCGTAGGTGTAGCTGCTATAAGAACTCACATCATCATCAGGAGTAAACCAGTCCAGGTCAGCTCCAGGGCCGCTGTAATAAACATAACGCGTCTGTTTGCCGTTGGAATCGTAGGTGTAGCTGCTATAAGAACTCACATCACCTGCCACGTAACTAATAGATTTTGATATGGGATTTATGTATGTAGTAAAACTCCAACTGTAATCATCAGCCATGTTATTGCCGCCTATATCTTCCACTTTAGAACTTATAGTCACTGTGTATGTCATGCCATAATAAAGGTTCCTGTCCGGCGTGAACGTGGCTGTGTTTGTGGATGAGTCATAGGTTACAGAACCGGAAACGTTAAAACTATCCTTCTGCCCAACATAGCTTACTGTAAATAGTGTAGGCGTACCACCTGCAGACCATACCATTTGATCATCGAAAGTAACACTTATGGATGTATTTACAGCAACAGCCGTGGCCCCGGCGCCAGGGTTCGTACTGGCGACACTAGGTGGTGTTGTATTAC
>JALUUO010000104.1 GCA_027021335.1 Nitrospirota bacterium | reverse complement strand
GCCCATGATTATGGAAACAAGTGTGCAAGCCCAGTTCCTTATCCCTATGGCTATCAGCCTTGCCTTTGGTATTCTCTTTGCCACAGGCATAACTCTTCTTCTGATTCCTGCTCTTTATCTGGTACTGAAGGATATCCGCAGTTTGTTAGGGTTAAGAACTCGTTTAAAAACAACTTAACATTTTCGCATTTCGTCCTCGGGCAGTCTTTGACCATTTGTTCGGTCTAAATGTCTTTTTTTATAACAACCCTGTTATAGAACTCGCACTTTTTACAGTCACCTATTTTCTGTGCAAGAACACCTTTAATTTTTCCCTCGCAAAAAGTTCCCGCCACGGCCCAGCAGATCCTTCCATAATTGGGGTATGCCGGACAGAGCCTATTAATAGCATTTTCCGCATTTTCTGCCTTATCTATACCACATTTAGTGTATTCCCAGCACTGTGTTTTAAATGTGTCTTTTACTGACACACAGGGAAAATAAAGGCTGAAGGTGGATCCTTTCCCTACTGCGCTGACGACTCTTATCAAGCCTCTATGTTCATCCATAATCTTCTTGCATATTGATAATCCAAGACCCGTGCCCTGTCCGATCTGTTTGGTCGAGTAAAATGGTTCAAAAAGCCGCTCCTGTTTATCTTCTGGAATGCCGATACCTGTGTCAGATATATCGAGTACCACATACTCTATATTATTTTTTTGCTTCATATAAGTTCTGACTGTCAGAGTACCACCATTCTGCATTGCATCAATGGCATTGATAATAAGATTACTAATTGCCTGCCGGGCCTGATCCTTATCTATCAGAACATCTGAAAGATCTGAGGTTAACTCCTTTTTTGCCTCAATGTCCTGTTCTATGCATAGCTCATGGAAGACACTCAAAAGCTCTAATACTGTATCATTTATGTTTTCGTAGTTAAGGTGATACTTGGCTTCTCTTGAAAAACTCAGGACATCTTTAAGTGTCCGTTCAAGCACTCCCACCTCTGAGACTATTATTTCCGCATATTCCCATTCCTTTGTGTTTTTCTGCATGCGTTTCTCGAGTCTTCTTGCAAAACCACCGATAACAGTCAATGGGTTTCTTATTTCATGAGCGATATCAGCAGTAATTCTTCCAAGCGCAGAGAGTTTTTCAGCTTTAATAAGTTTGTCTTGCAGCTTTTGTAGTTCATCGATTGATTTAAAGAGTTCTTTGTTTAGCGATCCTATCTTTTCCTTGTCTTTTCTTAACTTATCGGATAACAGTCCAAGTGGTAGAGCTATTAGAAATAAAAAAGATGTCCGCAAAGAAAACTCAGTCCAGTGTAAAGAGGTAAAGTCGAGGTTGCCGCTGAACATATAAATTATGGTTGATACAGCCGCAACACAAAGACCATAAATGTAGCCATAATAGAACGAGTGTAAGGCTGTTAAGAGATAAAATGCGATAAAGAAACTACTGGCAAATCCCCCGGAATACTTTACCAGCAAATAGACAAAAGAGAGGTCAAAGATCAATGAAAGCAGATAAATAAGTCTTTTATTTGAGAAACTTAGAAATAAAAGAAGATAAATCAAAAGACAGTATACAATGAAATAACGTAGGATTGATGGAAACAGCTTTATATTTTCTTCGGATACATCTGAAAAAAACAACCAGCCATACCCGCCAACCAAAACAATAATTCTAAGTATTAAAAACCCAAGGTCGGCAATTTCGGAGTTTCTTTTAATAAATCTCCACTTTTCTTTAAATAATGTTAGAGACCGGTGCAAAAGAATTGCTCCTTAATTTTTCAGATAACATTTCAGAAGAGTCATGCAATTGTTAGGTCTGCGCTTTCAGGTTGTCGCTATTTAGATTAAAACTGCACTCTGCATGGTTCAGTCTGAAGAAACTCAGGGCTTTTTGAGCCGCTTCGTTAATGTTTTCTGTATTCTGAACAGCAGATGCAAGGTTATGGCCGAACTTAAAATTTTTCGCAAAATAATGTGTAAACATCTTAAGCCTGCCGATCCTTCGTTCATCTGGAAAATGTTCCTCAAGCAGGTGGATAAACTCAAGGTAAAGTTCTTTAAGGTTAATTTTTAAATTAACGCTTTTATGGCTTTCAGCGCCTGATATCACGTTGAAAATCCATGGTCTGCTTATGGCAAGCCGTCCTATCATGATTCCGTCACATCCTGTTTCCTTCATTCTTTTTAAAACATCGCCTGAAGAGTTGATATCACCGTTGCCAATAACTGGAATACGTAATTCATTTTTTATCATACCAACATATTGCCAGCGGGCGCGCCGCTTGAACTTTTCTTTTGCCAACCTTGGATGCAGGGTAATGGCATCTATGCCTTCATCTTCAAGCATTTGGGCAAAACGAGTCAACTCACCGGGTTTTTCTTGTTCCCATCCAAGGCGTATTTTTGCGGTAAGTGGAAGCGAGGTGATCTTTCTGCAGGCTGCCACGACCCTTGCGGCATTGCCTGTGTCGCGCATAAGACCGGCCCCGGAGCCGCTATTGCGAATTTTTGGTGCTCCGCATCCAAAATTGATATCGAACCCGTCAGGTCCCTGCCCTGTCTCATCCACCGTATTTTCCAGGTGCTCTACAGCTTTTGCCATGGTCTCAGGCGTGTTACCTACAAGTTGGTAGAAGAAAGGCCGCTGACTAGCGAGCCGCTTTAGAAAAAAGGAATGTTTCAGGCTATCATGCGGTATCGCCCGGCATGATAGCATCTCTGATGTAAAAAGACCGCAGCCGCCGAACCCTGATATCAGCTGCCGAAGGACCACGTGTGTAAGGCCGGTCATAGGTGCAAGAACCAGCGGCGGATCTATGGTCAGTCCTCTTATTGAAAAAGGT
Organism: Nitrospirota bacterium; assembly: GCA_027021335.1. Lineage (GTDB taxonomy): Bacteria > Nitrospirota > Thermodesulfovibrionia > SZUA-242 > SZUA-242 > JALUUO01. The sequence continues at coordinate 21,947 of JALUUO010000104.1, read as the reverse complement.
TGGAGACTCATTAATATTGAATCTTACACCATAGCGGAAGTAGAATAAAACTGATGAAAGACGAATTAATTCCTGACGAAACAATCGAAGACCTGGTTGTGGAGCCGGGTATACGGCCTGACGGATTCAGCGATTTTGTGGGACAGGAAAGCCTGAAGGAGAATCTTCGCGTCTATATCCAAGCGGCAAGAAACCGCTCTGAAGCCTTAGACCATGTTCTGCTGAGCGGCCCGCCGGGCCTTGGAAAAACCACTCTTTCGCATATACTGGCCAACGAGCTTGGAGTTGGAATCAAAGCTACTTCCGGCCCTGTGATCGAGAGGCAGGGAGACCTGGCTGCAATTCTCACGAATCTCGAAGAGAGAGAGATTCTTTTTATAGACGAGGTTCATCGCCTGCCCAGGGTAGTGGAGGAGGTTCTTTATTCGGCCATGGAAGACTATAAACTGGATATTGTTATCGGGCAGGGGCCATCTGCCCGGAGCATCAAGCTTGACCTGCCGCGTTTTACCCTGGTTGGAGCTACAACCCGTACCGGACTTTTAACCTCTCCGCTAAGAGACCGTTTCGGAGTAGTTGACCGTCTTAATTTTTATGCCCCGGTTGAACTGCAGAAGATAATCAAGCGTTCAGCCGGTATTCTCGAAGTTCCGATAAGTGATGAAGGCGCCGTCGAAGTGGCTAGGAGATCCCGTGGAACTCCCCGCATAGCTAACAGGCTGGTACGCCGTCTAAGAGATTTTGCACAGGTAAAGGGGACGGGCATTATAGACCTGGATCTTGCAAAAACAGCGTTGGCAGCTATGAAGGTGGACGAAGAAGGACTTGACGAGATGGACCATAACCTTCTTCTTACCATAATCGAAAAATTCGACGGTGGACCGGTCGGACTTGAAACACTGGCAGCATCGCTTCGCGAGGAAAAGGATAGTATTGAGGATGTATATGAGCCTTATTTACTGCAGAAGGGTTTTATCGAGCGCACTCCAAGAGGGCGGATAGCGACGTGTGCCGCTTATGAGCATTTGGGATTTAAACAGAAAAAGCAAAAGCTGTTTTAATTCAATCTGTTTATGCTGAAAATTAATGAAAATACTCCTGCATATTTGTTGTTCTAATTGTGCTGTTTATCCATTTGCCCTGCTTAGAGACCGGGGGGAAGAGGTGACAGGCCTTTGGTCTAATCCAAACATCCATCCTTTACAGGAATACGAAGCGAGGCTTCAATCCGTAAAAAAACTCGAGTCGTTGTTACAACTGGATATGTGCTATAAAGATGATTACGGCCTCGATGATTTTGTCCGCGTCGTAACAGGCAGTGAAAAAAAACGGTGTCTACATTGCTATACTATGCGCCTTGAGGAAGCCGCCAGGGTCGCCTCAAAAAAAGGGTATGACTGTTTTTCCACCTCTCTGCTTATAAGCCCTTATCAGGATCAGGATTTAATAAGGGAAATAGGTAGAGTTCAGGCTGAACGCTATAATGTAGAATTTTACTTTGAAGATTTCCGAAGCGGTTTCAGAGTGGCCCGCTCTATTTCGAAGGAACTGGGCCTGTATAGACAGAAATACTGCGGTTGTATCTATAGCGAAAGAGAAAGCCAGGCAAGACGAAAGGCAAAAAACAAAAGGCGAAAGGCGAAAGGGGTGAAATAAAGAAGTCTTTACATTATGGCCCCCTCACGCCTCATTGTTTTTGCATTACAGCGGTCTTTCGATTGCTCCTTTTACCTCTTCAAACTCTGGGGCGTAGGCTTGTGGCTTTCTGCCAAAGCAGATACCCAGGTTTTCGTAAAGCGACACGAGGTCTAAATCAACATGTCGTTGTTCAATAGCATCGGATGTAGGCATATAGCGAATGTTTGTTCCCTCTACGCCAACCACAGTCACACCACTGATGCCGGCCCGCAGAAGATGTACAGCAGCAGCTCCTGCCTGTTTACCGAAATTGGCATCCAATGCAGAGGTGTGGCCTGACCTGACCAAATGTCCGGGCATAACTTCACGAACCTCTGGAAGTTCACAAACCCCTGGCACGTATGAGCCGATCCTCTTCATAAATTCCTTCATGTCAGGATCTGCTTTCATGCGTGCTTCAATCTGCTGCCGCACGTATTTGCCGGCGCCTGCAAGTTTTTTATGGCCGAAAGAGTCTGCCCCGCTGGATTCGTCGGTTATGTGGCCTCCCTCAATGCTCTTTAGTCCCTCCGAAGCTACAATCATATATGTGCCGGCCCGCACATCGCTTGATTCTACCCGCCTGCAGTAAACCCGTTTAATGTCCTTATAGACTATATCGAAGTCCACCGGAATCTCGGGCAGTAATATACAGTCTGCATCAGCCGCAACTCCTCCCCTGAAGGCTGTATGTCCGGCATAACGGCCGAAAGCCTCGAAAACCATGATCCTGTTATGGCTTCTCCCGGTTGTTTTGAGCTGTGAAACAAACTCTGAAACTCGGTTCACTGCCGAATCTCCGCCAACGCTGTAGGTCTGAAGATCAAGATCCATGGTTTTAGGGGCATGAACGCAAGGTATTGCATTACCGGCCAGATCAACTATTACGCTGCCGGTATCATCTCCACCACTTATAACCAGAGCGTCGATACCATGCCTTGAGAGACCTTTTTTGATACGCTGATACTTGTTGTCGTTCTGAATTTTTTTAATCTTAACCCGGGAATGACCGGCCTCTGAGCCTGCAAGATTAGCATCTATAAGGTCTGTTCTTTCCTCGTTAAGAACTGCAAGAGGCTCTATTTCAACTAAGTTGTAAAGACCTCCATAACCATTAGGAATTACAACGGTCTCTATTTCAAAAGAAGCGGCCATGCCGGCAACTCCTTTGATAACAGCGTTAAGTCCACCACAGTCACCGCCACTTGTAATAATACCGATGCGTTTGATTCCCATGTTTCAAAACCTCCTAAGATCTCTCTAGTCATGGATTTTATAACCCAATATGAATCAGTATACATAAAAAAAAACGTCTTTGTCATGCACTGAGAATTTCCTGGAATACGAAAAATACAGACATGTGACGACACGTGATTGTGTCACTTTGATACATGCTGAGTCCCGTAAACACTAGGAATTGGGCATTAAAAGGCCAGGCATCTTTTTTGCTAGAAAAGAAAACGTGATTATTCAGCATACAATTAAACGTGAAGTTCGAACAAAGGGCATAGGGCTGCATTCCGGCCGGGAATGCTCTATTGCATTCAGTCCTGCCATACCGGACACCGGTGTTGTCTTTCGAAGAAATGGTGTGGAGATGAAGGCTCTGTTTAAAAACGTCACTGAAACCATACTTTCGACCAATCTTGCTTCGAACGGCGTAAAAATACGCACTATAGAACACCTCTTGGCGTCTCTTGGCGGACTTGGAATACATAACATCATAATTGATGTAAAGGGACCTGAACTTCCTATTATGGATGGCAGCGCAGGGGAGTTTGTCAGCCTCTTACTTAAAGCAGAGCCGGTAAGCCAGAGTAAGCCCCAGCCTTACATAAAAATACTCAAGCCTGTGCTTTTAAGTGAAGGCGGATCTTACGTTATGGCGTTGCCAAGTAAAAAAGGATATAGTATTTCCTGTCGGCTTAAGTATAATCATCCGGTTATACGGGAAGAAAAGATGAGCCTTAAAATAAACAAACGAACTTTTGTGAATGAACTGGCTACCGCCAGAACGTTCGGATTTCTTAAGGATGTTAACAGTATGCGCGCAAGGGGACTCGCCAGGGGCGGATCGCTGGAAAACGCAATTGTGATAGGGGATGATCGTGTTCTAAATAAAGAAGGATTGCGGTTCAAAAACGAGTTTGTAAGACACAAGATGCTTGATATAATAGGAGACATGGCTCTTTTGGGCTATCCTATAGAGGGGCATATCATCGCAAATGAATCCGGACATAGGCTCAATATTGATTTTTTGAAACATCTGGATAAAGCTCGTGATGCCTGGGAAATAGTAGCAACAAAACCACAAAGAGAAATTCCAGGAAAATACTTTCACCTTACCCAAGAAGTGGCCGCATAAAGGCCCTCAATTTTTTAACCGGAAAAAAGGCTGGAGATGACCTCCAGCCTTTTTTATAAGTTCAACCAAAGCCCAGCGATTGCCTTGCCTGATCTTGTGTTGATGCCACTTCTGGTTAATACGCAAAAACTTTTTTAGAAAACTCTACAGACCTTTCAGGTATGTCTGTATTTTTTAAAAATCTTTTCGCATCAAGATATCAGCATATCTCTTTGCGACAAATCGCTGGGCTTGGGTTGCAATAAAAATTTTGTTAATCTTATTTCCTGGTCTTTTTCCTTGCTGTTTTCTTTTTTGATACTGTTTTCTTAGCCGCTTTCTTAGCTGTTTTCTTTTTTGCCGTGGCTTTTTTCTTTGCAGGAGATTTCTTTACCGTAGCCTTATTTTTGGTAGCGGTTTTTTTAGTCGTTTTCTTTTTTGCCTGTTTTTTAGTTGTTACCTTCTTTTTTGCTGCTGCCATTTTTCCTGCTCACCTCCTTTCTCTAGCTTGTTTGAAATGCGCTACTAGCGCATTTTGCTGGGAACATATACTGAATTTTTCTTCTAGTACAACCTGTACTATATAATTTAAATGCCTTTAGAACCGGTAAAAGGCAGGCTTAAAGCTCTTATCGGTAAGTTTTATATAATATTTATTCAGCATATTTTAAAAAGACGATTTTAAAAAAAGCTGCCATCATACTTATGGCAGCCTTAAGAGCGTTTTCAGCTTTTTTCAAGCTCGAGAGTCATAAGAAAATTTAAGAATTCCCGGCAGAGACGGCAGCTATGATTAAGCGAGTTGTGTTTAGAACTGCTCGATGTTTCAAGATTTACAATATTCATGTATTCATTTGGTAACAACCGCTCAATTAGTGTTCAGAGGCTCTTAATTTAATCTTATACAACAATTACTGATTTATTGTCAATAAAACATTCATAATTATTATTTCACAATCCGCTATAAAACCATGTTATTTAAATTTGCTGATATGCAATTTGCTGTATAATTTGTGATTACTGTTTAGGTTGCAATTCAGGTTAGAAAAAATAATGGAAAGACCAACTGTTTCTGAATATATTGAAAGATGTACAAGATGCGGAGCCTGCAAAGCTAAGTGTCCCACATACCTGGAGGAACTTGATGAATCCATGAGCGCTCGCGGAAGGCTCAGGTTACTTCATGAATTCGAGGGCGGGCGTCTTCAACCTTCCAGCCTTTTAAAACACAAAATAAACGCTTGTCTGCACTGCGGCGCTTGTGATGCAGCCTGCCCTGCAGGGGTGGAAATTCAAGAGGCGATATTTAAAGGCAACAGCTTGCTCCGCCCAAGGTCTTTTTGGTTCAGGCAGATTAACCGAGGGGCGCTGTCGGTTTCACGTACCAACCTGTTTTTTAAGATAAGCCGTTTTATGCACTTCCTGATTTATAAACCGCTAGGCTTTGATCGCAAAATCAGGCGAATTCCTTCCCCAACAGCAACTCCTTTTAGACAAAGACAGATGCTTTTCAGAAAGGGAATTTCAAAAGGCCGGGTGGCGTTGTTCGTAGGTTGCAGCATCAACTATCTGTATCCGGATATTGGAGAGGACCTTCTGGATATACTACTGAACCTGGGCTATGAAGTAGTGCTTAGGCAGGGGGAGGTTTGTTGCGGCGCGCCTGTTCGTGAAGCAGGGTATGACGACCTGGTGCTCGATCTGGCACGAAAAAACGTCGATATTTTTTCCGGAATGCATGTAGAAGCCATTCTCACCGCTTGTCCTACCTGTACTCTTACCTTAAAAGTGCAATACCCTAAGTTAATAAAGGTTCAGAGTGACTTTATAGATAAAATTATGGATGTCAACCAGTTTCTGGCCGACCGCCTGGATATTAAACTTGGCTTCAGCGGCCGGGTATTTTACCATGATCCATGTCACCTGCTTCATGGCCTTTCCGTGCGTGCTGAGCCGCGAAAACTAATCAAGCAGACCGGAGCAGAGCTGGTTACGGCACAAAACGAGATAGGATGTTGTGGTTTTGGAGGTATTTTTGGTTTCACTAACTATGGCCTTTCTAAAAAAATAGGCGATAGACGGCGTGATGAGATCATCAGGACCGGAGCTGGTACACTGATAACACCGTGCCCTGGATGTAAAATGCAGTTTGAGGATAGTTTTAAAAATGATAAAAAGATGCGAATTATGCATAGCGTAGAATTTTTACACGAAGCTATGACATCGTTCCGTTCCAACAGTAACAAACAGTAATTTTACCCGCAACTGCCACAGTTTGATGAGGTGCAGCCGGAACACCCGCTTCCACCAGAAACTGATGTAGCCGGTTTCTCAACACCGCTCATACCGAACATTGACATCTTTTTTACAATTTTTAAAGAACCGCACTCAGGGCATTTTATTTTTGGCGATGTTGATGATGTTCCAGAGACAAGCTCCTCGAACTCTTTATCACACTTGCTGCAGGAAAATTCATATATCGGCATAGTTTTTCCTTTCAGAAACATATTGCAGATTAGCGGAAACAGATGTTGGCACCGTTACTTCCTGGCAACTCCATAGTGAACCAGAACACTGTCTCTGCCCAGCCTGCTTAGATTTAAAAGTCTCAGGGATGTTTTTTCGAACTCATCCCCAAGTAAAATACCCCGTCCGAAGAGAACGGGCTCTATTGTCAGGTATATTTCATCCACCAAACGGTCACGAAGAAATTGACTGTATACCAAAGAGCCTCCCACAACAGCAGCAGCGCCATATCCCCTTAGTGATAAGTTTTCAATAATTGCGGAAGGCGGCATACTTGTAAATTCGATCAAGCCCTCTTTCTGTTTATGGTTATAGAGTTCAGGTGACTTTGTCATTACTATCGTCAACCTGTCGTTAAGGGGCTTGCCTATGGTTTCAAAAGTTTTTCTGCCCATTATAACAACACCCAGCTGTTTTGTTTTCCGGATGAAAAATTTCGTATCATCTTTAGATGTCCAGGATAGGGTAAGCTGTTCTTTAGACTCAGCAATTCTTCCGTCCGCAGATACGACTGCTATAAAAACCACTTTTACCTGGCAAGATATAGTCTTACTACTTATCACTTGGCAAAAACCCTTACTGTATAACCTTCCTCGGCAAAGGCTAGTGCCATTGACAGGGCTTCCGACCTGGAAGAAAAAGTTCCCAGGCGCACTCTATAGTACTTGCGTCCCTTTACCATGACTTTGCTTATGTAAGAAGCTCCTGATCTGGTAAAATCCAAGGCCTGTTTCAGTCGTAACGCGTTTTCTCGGTTTTGAAATGCTCCAAACTGGATAGTGAAAGATGGAGCATTGTTGCTGCCGGAACCAGCAGCATAATCTATAGGTGCACCAGAGTCTGCCTCATCTATGTATTTTACATAGCGCAGATCGCGTTCAAGAAATATTACTTTAACTTTTCCTACACCGTCTTTATCAAGCCCAATTTTATGGGCTGCACCATAAGATAAGTCCAGGTCTCTGCCGCGGATGAATGGGCCCCGGTCGTTGATTGTGACGTCAACCGTCTGCCCGGTTTTTTCGTATGTAACCCTTAGACGTGCCCCAAATGGAAGCCGCTTGTGAGCCGCAGTTAAAGCGTACATGTCATATACTTCACCCGAGGCGGTTCTGCGGCCGTGAAACTTATCCCCATACCACGACGCTGTGTAATAAGTTGTTCTGCCTGGAGCCGGACTATAGTTTTTTTTAGACTGATCATGCCTGACGTAAGAGGGCCGTCCACAAGATGAAAACAGAAAAAGAATAATAAAAACGGGAAGAAACCTGACAAGCATAGATAAGTTCATTTTACCTTGCCGGATAAATTTTCAAAAACCTGCGTTTTCCTACTTTAAGCAGATACTCACCTCTTGAAAGTTTTTCATCAGGAGATGTCCATTTATTGTCATCGATTCTTACGGCTCCCTGGCGGATAAGACGCATAGCCTCTCCGCTTGATTTTACCGTACCGCTTTCCCTCATCGCTCCGGGCAGCCAGAGCCCTTCATCCGGCCAATCCGGGATCTCGAAAGTCGGCACATCATCCGGCATCCCCTTGTTTTTGAAAACATTTTCGAACTCATTTTGTGCTGCTGCCGCAGCTTCTTCTCCCCAGAACCTGGAGGTAAGTTCAATTGCCAGTGCTTCCTTGGCCTTTTTGGGATGCAATAATCCCTTTGCCATTGCACGTTTCATGTCTTCGATATCCGAAAAGCTTAGACGGCTAAGAAGAATATAGTACTTGAACATAAGCTCGTCACTTATAGACATCACCTTGCCGAATATCTCACCTGGGGGTTCGTTTATTCCTATATAGTTGCCCTGGCTTTTAGACATTTTTTTAATACCATCTAGTCCTTCCAGCAGTGGTAAGAAAACCAGGGCCTGGGGCTGCTGGCCGTATTCTTTCTGGAGCTCTCTGCCCACGATAAGGTTGAAGCGCTGGTCTGTTCCCCCAAGTTCCACATCAGCCTTGAGCATTACGGAATCGTAGCCCTGAATCAGGGGATACATGAACTCATGAATGCTTATTGCGCTTTGCGACTGGAACCTCTTTTTAAAATCCTCACGTTCAAGCATTCGGGCTACTGTATAGCGTCCGGCAAGTCGTATCAGCTCCTCGGCAGGCATACCGCTCATCCATTTGCTATTAAACTCTATTTCGGTCTTATCCGGATCAAGGATCTTGTATATCTGCTCACGATAGGTCTCGGCATTCTTAATAATCTCTTCCCTGCCAAGCGGCGGGCGGGTCTCGTTTTTTCCCGAAGGGTCGCCGATCATTCCTGTAAAATCACCTATCAGAAATATTACCTGATGGCCTAATTCTTGAAACTGGCGCATCTTTTCAAGAAGCACTGTATGCCCGATATGTATATCCGGAGCTGTTGGGTCAAACCCGGCTTTTATCCGAAGCGGCCTGTTTTCCTTATACGAGGCCCTAAGTTTATCAATAAGCTCGTCTTCAAGAATGATCTCAACCGATCCCCGTTTGATGATATCCAGCTGTTCCGCTGGTGACTTAAATACAGTTGCCAAATCTCTCCTTACGTTATGCAGTAACCAGATTTATCTTTTAAACTTTTCATTATATAATAGCTTACAGCCGCTATGCAGTGCTAACTCAGGATATAGCCCAAAAGTTATTTATCCGAGACTCCGAAGGATAGCTTTTTCGATCCGCACTATTCGCCTAATTTCTAAAGGTCAAATAAGTTTAGCAGCGCATGATTGATTTTTTAATTTGGAAACTTACAGCCAGATTAAAGATCGGCAGAGCCTATACATGCACTTGGGCAGTTACTATGTCCTTAACGGATTCCGCCACAAAGGAGACCTGCTTTGCAGTCAGCTCAGGATACATGGGAAGGCTGAGTATTTCGTCTGAAGCTGTTTCGGCAACAGGGAAATCCCCTTTCTGGTGGTCGAGGAACTTATAGGCAGTCTGTAAATGAAGGGGTACAGGATAATGCAAGCCCGTACTGATGCCTTTTTCAAGGAGTTTTTTCTGAATAATCTCACGGCCTTTGAGCCTGACCACGTAAAGGTGAAAGGCGCTCGCTGACCAGTCATGTTCATAAGGAATCACAATTGCCTGACATTCATTTAAAAGTTCGTTATATAAAGCGGCGTTAGTTCTTCTTTTATTAACCCAGTCAGGCAGCTTCTTCAGTTTGATCCTCAAAATGGCAGCCTGTATGGCATCAAGACGACCATTGTACCCTTCGATTTCATGGTAATATTTTTTACTCTGCCCGTGATCTCTTAACATCCTGATTTTTTCGGCAATATCAGGATCATCTGTTGTAACAGCTCCGGCTTCGCCGCAAGCGCCTAAATTCTTGCCCGGGTAAAAGCTGAAAGCTCCGATATCGCCCAGGGAGCCCGCTTTTCTGCCTTTATATAAAGCTCCATGAGCCTGGCATGCATCCTCCAGAACAAACAAGTCATACTTTCTTGCCAGTTCCATGATAGGGTCCATATCCGCACACTGCCCGTAGAGGTGAACCGGGATGATTGCCTTGGTTCTTCCGGTAATTTTTTCTTCCATCCTTTCAATATCAATGTTATAGGTGTTTGGCTCTACATCCACAAAAACAACTCTGCCTCCTGCCTGGCTTATGGCTTCGGTGGTGGCCACAAAAGTATTAGGCACTGTAATCACCTCGTCACCGCTTTTAATACCGCAGGCCAACAGCGCCAATCTCAGGGCATCTGTTCCGCTGCCTACACCGACGCAGAATTTTGTGTCGCAGAAAGCGGCAAACTCTTCCTCGAACGAAGAAACATTCTCTCCGCCGATGAACGCCGCATTAAGAATCGCCTCTTTTATCACAGGCTCAATCTCAGGCAGAAGAGCCGCATTCTGGGATTTAAGGTCTAAAAATGGGATGTTCATAACAATATTGCTAGCTCCTAAACCGGCTGAGCCGGAACCAAAGTGTTTATTTAGCTGCAAACCACGCCATGGCATGGTGTCCCACTTACATACAAAATTATGTTCCTAAGAGACTAAACCGGAAGGTGGCACTTTACCTAACATTTGCATAAAACTATGCAACGATGAGGTTTACTTCTCAGTAGGCTCATTGAGTACTTTTTTTGGCCGTATTCTTCTGATAGGCTTAGCTGGATGCCCCATTGCAACCACACTTGGTGGAATGTTTTTTTCTACAACAGAACCTGCCGAAATGATCGATTTTTCACCAATTTCCATCCCGGGCAAAATTGTTACATTCTCACCGACTCTTACGTCGTTTTTTATGGAAGGTGGCTCAAGTGCATCTCTGTGCTCAGCGTCCATATACTTATCACATGCAGTTGAAACATGAGGTCCAATTAACGTATTTTTCCCTATAGTCATAAACTCACCTATAAGGACCTGTGCTTGCACACTTACATTCTCTTCGAGGACAACCTCGTATTCAATGATTGAATGTTTACCAATCTTTACGTGTATGCCTATCTTGCATCCCTCCCTTATAATCGCTCGGTCCGCAAGTATGGATTTTGAGCCTATTGTTGAGCCGGCATAACATATAACACCGGTTCCTATAATCACATCCTCATCAATTATCAATGGAGCGACATTTTCAAAGAATTTACGGGAAGAACCGGTTCCAGTCGATACAAAATTGCGTTTGCCTAAAACCACATTATCTTGTATCTGGACACGATTCCCTATCCGCGTATCCGGATAAATGATAACATTGTTTCCTATATCTACATTATCTCCGATAATAACATCCTCAAAAATCAGATTATTGAACCCTACTTTTACATTATCACCTAGTTTCACAGTTTCGTGTATTTGATTGTTTCTGTTCACCCTATCCTCCGCTTTAGATAAGCTCTTTGCATCCATTTTTTAAGCGATCCTTAATTGGGGCCGCCTAAGCTAACCCATTTTACACATTTTTGCAATACGAATACCCCGTCCCAGGGATCTTCAAAATGTGTCATTAAGCCTACTTCCGGGAATCTCTGGGCGCCTCTCTCCGCTGCTTTAGCGGCATAGTCGAACCTTCTTTTGCCTTTTAATTCAAGGCCAATTGTTTGAATATCCTCATGTATTAAAGCAATCGTATCAAATACATCATCAACACCTTTAACACTTATCACCCTACCATAGGTAGGAGCCGGCAGCGTTAGATTTTCGTCATAAAGCACTGTCCAACGAAGATCATTTGAATTCCAAACATCTCCAATAAAGTTATACGAAATTCTCTTGCTTTCAATATTAGTTTTTGTTTGGGTGTTAATTTCCGAAGGAGGTATTCTAATAGATGTTTTTTCCATTTCTTCTGCAAGTCGCGCTGCAAATTCCTTAGGCGCTATATCTCCACCCTGTTCAACAAATATTGTGTGTGGAGATGCACAAGCAGTTTGATCGAAAACGGACGAGTCCACCGATGCTTTTCTAATAAGCTTTTTTAATTTTCTATCATCTTTTAAAAGCTCCTTACCAACAACCATAAAAGATAACTTGGGACCAAAAATTATATCATCAACCATATATTTCTTAGGCAGATTTGCTACGGAATAAACCGCATCACGTCCACCCCAAGCAATTCTTATGTCAGCTTCGGTTGAAAGTAATTCGGCTGCGCTTTTATTCTTTCTACTAAAATAAACCGCCAAAATAGTTTTTAGTAAATCATTGCCATTAATGGTTTCGCCACCGGGACTGGTATATTCTTCATTTTCAAAGGATTTCAAAAGTGCTGGAATAGCAGAGGAGTAATTATGCGATGCCTTTAATATATTAGTGTTTTTCGAGACTATACTTTGAACCAAAACCAACATTCCAAGCACAGGCACATTTCCGGATAACCAATGGGCTGCCAGACCTTTTGGTACTGCCTTTATGAACTTCATGCTATTATCATCAATTTTTAAAAACTGGTCCAGATATGCACGTTTTTTTAATGCATTTTCAGCCAGTTTTTTCAAGTTATCAGCACTGCACCAACTTGCCAAAAATAATAACCCCTGCTGCTGAAATTCATTCAGTTCAAACTCCTGATCTCTCCATTTTGTAGCAACCCTATCAATCAAGCCAATTAACATATCAACTTTTTGCTTTCTCAACCAACCAGAAGCTTTTTTCACTTCTTTGATCCTGTCTCTAAACTCATCCAAGTTTATTTTCTCATTTTTTCCATGAAACTGATATAGGACTTCAATTTCATTGTCTTCCTCTGCGATATTTTGACTGCTCTCTCTCGGGCTATCGATTACTTTAGATGCCATAACATCACCGCATCCTCTTACTTCAGTCTTTTGAGCCCTACCCAAAAGTTTAAATCTCGTTCCGGTTCTATTTGCGCTACAAGGCGTTTCCCCGTCTAGCGCCACAATCCCTATATCATCAGTAAGGATAGCATTCCCGGGATATGAGTGTGGGATAGGTGTTATTAATTCGATAAGACCTTTTTGCCCCCGACTTAACAGGGAATGGTCTTCTTCCCGTCTTATGATTATTTCCGAAAAATTGGGAGTATGTTTCCAACCACATTCGCAGTCAGGATAGGTCACACCAAGTTGTTCAGTGAAGCCATAGAAGTCAACAACGTTTTCAGGCCCAAGGCCAAAGACATCTACTGCCTGAGAAATAAAAACCGTCCTGTCGACCTTCTTATGCTCAAGTTTCTTCCAGCCTCCTATGTGAACCAGCATAGAGCCTTTTGGAACCTCGAGTCTTATATTTTCAGATGCAAATTTTTCAATGAGTTCTGAATATATTACGTATGTAAATCCGAAGATGATTACCGGTTGATTCGAGTCAGTATTTGTTAGGTTCTTGATAAATTTATCTTTATCGAACCAAAGCATGTTGTCATCTTCAGCCTGCATAAAATACTCAGCTTTGCTTGCCAGGTTCAGAAAACCCTTTATAGCAGCGCCTCGTGCCCCAATTGACATTGGGTTTGCATGCCTTGGGTCAACATCTATTATGAAGAAAGGCCTTCTTTCTTTACCGAGCCTGTTACCGAGCACTAAACTAAGGGCCTTGACTTGCCTTCTCGATGTGATTTTATCTATTTTTACGGTACTGGGTACGCCGCTGGTTGCTGATGATTTAAGTTCAACCGTTATCTCGCCATCACCAACAGAATTCAAATATGCACCCATTTCTTTGAAAGCTATCGCTGGAATGTATGGCAGTTCGCCGTACTCGTTAATCTTTTCAAAATTGATACCGATCTTATCGCAGTACCGTTTATAGTATTGATTGTTATCGTAGTGAAACTTCAACTCTGTCAGCACAGAACTAAGAAGAAGACTTTTTTTGGTATCTTCGTTCAGCTCATATACGGAAGAAGAAAACAATTCTTCTAATGCAGGATTGTTAAAGTTCATAGGCTCTTTCGATAATATTTTTTATATCGACTTCTGTCGGCATCACAGGATTTGATTCGGTTAACTTGTCACCAAGTATTTCATCAATTACCTCTTTAGCCGATAGATCATTTAAGTCAATAAAGTCAGAGAGCTTTTTACTGCTGAGCTGCTTTAAACTTTCCACAAATTCCAGCCCTTGATCTAAACTTGAAAACCCGGCCTCAGTAAATAATTTCTGATATTTTTTTTCTATACTTTCATCATGAGAATTGAATTTGATCACATTTGAGATCATACACATGTTCAAAAAACCATGAGAGACATTAAATCTACCAAGTGCATGGGAGATTGAATGACACAATCCTACTAAACAATGATTTTGAACAAGTCCGGCTAACATGGCAGCCATTTGAAGATTTAGAAGAAACTCTTTGTTTTCAACGTTATTTATGGACTCAAATATGTTGTTCCTGATTAAACTCAAAGCGCTTACTGAAAAAACATCCATTAAAGGATTGCTGATGTTAGAGACATATCCTTCAACCGTGTGCGTTAAAGCATCAATGGCAGTTTCTATTTTTATATCTTGGGGTAAGGAGATTAAAAGATTTGGATCAAGCATGAAAGCCTTTGGAAGAAAGTCATGTGTAACAACAGGTATTTTTTTGTTATCGTCTGTTAGAATCGCTGCTGAAGACACCTCGCTTCCAGTTCCGCATGTAGTAGGCACAGCATAGAAATCGACCCTACTAAGAGTCCCTGGAGACTGAATCCTTTCATAAATATTTTTTGAAACATTGCCTTTTTCATAAAAATACCAGATCAATTTAGCTCCGTCTATTATTGATCCACCACCTACTGCTACAATGACATCCGGCTGAAAATCTTCAACGACTTTTAATGCCTCAAAGACCTCGTCTTTTCTAGGCTCACCTTTAAAAGGCGAAACAACTACTTTATATTCTTCAGATTTAACGAAACTAAGCAACTTTTTAAAGTATTCAAGCTTAAAAACGGATTTTGTAGTTATTATCAATGTCTTTGCGTTTCTAACAGCAGACAGAGCCTTAACGCAACCATCTCCGTAAAAACTTTCATGGGCATTCAAAAATCTATGTAGATAAAATCTTGGTTTAAGCATTGTTCGTCATTTTCTTATGCATGTCTACGATTTTTGATTTTAAAATTTTTCCGGTCTCACTTTTGGGTATTTTATCAACGAAATAAAGCTCTCTTGGCAATTTGAACGTTTCCAATGTATTGCTCAACCTGCTTAAAAGATCGTCTTTAGTAATATTTTTCTCTAATACAGCAAATGCAATCGGCACTTCTCCATTTAAATCATCATGCACACCAAACACAAATGCCTCTTCCACCTCATTAAAACTCTCTATAGCACGTATAATCTCTTGAGCAGTTACTTTCAGTCCGCCAATATTAATCTGGTCTTTAAGTCTGCCGGTTAGAAACAAATAGCCTGCCTCATCCAGGTATCCCTGATCGCCGGTTCTGAACCAGCCATTAATCGTTGATTTTTCTGTCAACTCCGGATCATTCCAGTACTCTTTGAGTAAAGTCCCTGAGTTTACTATTACTTCTCCTTCTTTGTTTGGCCCTAAATGATTTCCCTCACTGTCCATAATCGCTACTTCTACATTAGGCGCTGCTGTTCCGACCGAGGAAAGATACTTTTCATCTAAATCTAATGAATGTGTATGGAATGTAGAACGTGACACCTCCGTAAGTCCGTAATAGATTATTAAGTTAATATTTGGTAACTCTTTTAACATTAAGCTTGCATCTTTAGGAGGAAGTGGGGATGAATTTATAATGATATCCGTCAAAGACTTGCCGGCCTTTTTGAAGTGTTCCAAATATTTATCCATGACTAATCTAAAACTGGTTGGAGTGCCGGGAAAGCACGTCATCTGTTCTTGCTCCAGAATGTTCAAAATCTGCTTTATCCTTCCAAACCCCTTTATTATATAAGCAAACCCACCATTTAAAAGGTTAGATAATACCTGGTTAAGTCCAAAACTATGCGTTAAAGGCAACGGCACCAGCTCTCTGAAATTGCTGTTGTATTTTATATATTTGGATATATTAGCTAAGGAGGCATAAACGTTACGATGCCTTAAAACAACCCCCTTTGGAAATCCGGTTGAACCGGTTGTATAAAGGATGCATGCCGTATCTTCTTCGGCAACATCTTCAACATCTACTGTCCTGTCAGAATTTTCCACCAGGTCTTGTAAAAAAAGCCCGTTCTTCCCCACTAAATCCCTTGTAAAATCAGAATAGACGATATGCTTCACCGAACAATCATCTACAATAAAATCCACATTATTTTTATTTAAGGTAACATCAATAGGAACAACAATGGCGCCGACTTTTAAGAGGGCTAAATAAACAATTATATATATAGCACTGTTTTCAACTGCAACAGCTATATGATCATTTTTTCTTATCCCTATATTTATTAAGTTCTGCGCAGTTCCGTTTATGAAAGACTCAAGCTCTCTGAATGTAAATCGTACTAAAGGATCAGCCAAGCACTCCTTCTCGGGGCAATGACGCAAAGAATCTGAAATAACATTTGACAGACGACTCACTGAACTTAGTCCCTTACAAAAATATTGTACACAAATTGGTTATAAAATATAGTTAGCACTTAATCAAACTCTTTAATTCCGGGTCAGTTGGGTTATTGGGTTAGGACCTCTCTTTAATTATTTCCAGGATATCACCGATACTCTCCATTTCTAATGTTTCATCTATATCAAATTCACAACCGAACTCCTTCTCCAAAGCAGAGATGAGACTAACTTGGCCTAAAGAATCCCAGGTTCTTACATCACCAATAGATAGTTCCTCATTTAATATAGACCGATCTAAATCTAAAACTTTAGTTGCAACATTATAAACTCTATCTCTGATTTCCATTTATGCTCTCCTTTATTAGCAAATCTTTTAACTCCCTTTATAGTATTGACATTTATACCTAATTTTACAAGAGGATTAACAGGCAAATGCGATAGTGTCCCAACAGGGAAGTTGCTTCGATTCGAACCCCATTTTTGAGGCGAGTAAAACCAGCACGTTTTGTAATGCAGGAGTCGGAATTCAGATGTCAGGGAAAAAGTAGTTACTACATTACTACAATTTTTATATGAAATTAAAGAATCACAAGTGCCTTTTACCGTTATTATTTTACAATTGTTAGGTTTATTCTTTTAGAAAACCATTTTACACGAAATGATAACAAAACATATGACTGCTCAGGTTCAAAGTTCAGAGTTGGAAGCCTTGCGCTCTTCACATCTTTTTGTAAGGCCAGCCAATACCTGATTCCCTTGTAGACATAGTTCAAATCCGTTGATCAATCATCGCTTTTTAACCTTACTAATATTAATCATGAGTCCGGAACCTTAGACCTGAGCAGTTAGCAATCTTTTTAGTTATCCATCCTAATCCCGTTTAATTCCGGCCCGGCCGGCTTAGACACCATCACAGTCTCCATCTGGGAATCTTCCCGGAAATATCCTACACTGGAACCATCTTCACTTAAAATGTTTCTTACGAGTATATTCGAGGACAACTCATTGTTGCCGCCACTACTTAGGTAAACCTTTCTTCCATCATTAAGAATAGAGGTGTTGATGGCCTTTAAAAGCTTAACAACTCTCAGGCCCATACGACCATCGGTCATAGGCCTGCTTTTCGTCTCAATGCAGTCAATGAAATGCCGGCATTCATACTTCAAAGCTTCTGTCTGGTCAATCTGCGGCGCCCACATATCTCCTGTTCTGTACTGCACGAGCGTCTTATATATTCCGTCGACATCACCATTTTGTATGGAGACGCCTTTATCATAAACTTTTATTTTTTCACTTGCCTCAAGGTCATCAAAAACCAGCATCTTTTTTGAACCACCGATAAGTATTCGCCTGATTTTTACAGGAGAAAGCCAGTTCAGATGAAAATGGGCGATCCGGCCGGAAGCAAAGTAAATTGTTATATATGCCAGGCTTTCCAGGTTGCTGTTAAAGCATGACAGACCCGAAGCAGAGACCGCAACAGCGTTATTGCCCAGGAGATAATCCATAATAGAAAGATCATGAGGGGCTAAGTCCCAGATCACATTTACATCATGTTGAAACAGCCCTAGGTTAACTCTTACAGAGTCAAAATACAAGGTCTCGCCCAACTCGTTGTTATCGAGCAGCTCTTTTATCTTTCTTACAGCGCCCGTGTAGATATAGGTATGATCTATCTGCAGGGTAAGGTCGTTTTCTTCAGCAATACGGATCAGGTCTTCGCATTCCTTTGCCGACTCAGCCATTGGTTTTTCGAGCAGAACGTGTTTGCCTGCCTCCAGGGCATCTTTTGCTATTTTATAATGGGAGGATGCCGGAGTCGCTATAGCCACAGCATTGACAGAGGGGTCTTTAAGAATTTCTCTATAATCCTGTGTTGTTTTAGCAAAACTATATATTTTCTTCATCCTTGTAAGCGACTCCTGGTTTAAGTCGCAAAGGTAGCTTACATTGACGTCATACATCTGATTAAAATTCCTAACAAGATTCGGACCCCAATAACCTATTCCGATCACAGCAATATTCATATCACTCCTCCAACAGCCAGAAAATCCCAGTAGCAAGTGTACGGGGGGTGTTGATTAGAGCGAACCTCATGGTTCGCCTTAGACATCTCATCTCGTCAAAAACATCCTAAAACTTTAATTCTATTTTTTCCTTTGATTGCTTCCCAGTCTATTCTCCGCCTTTTCCTAAAGCCATAACGGGAATTGTCTTAAACATGATATCAAAATCAAGCCAGAGGCTCTTATTGTAAATATAATAGAGGTCAAGCACGACAGAGTCATCAAATCCAACCCGGCTTCGTCCTGTTACCTGCCACAGCCCTGTACAGCCTGGCGTAACACTCATACGCTTCTTGTGCCACTTGTCATAATGCTCCCACTCATAGGGCAGGCAGGGACGGGGTCCCACAAGGGTCATATCCCCTTTTAATACGTTAAATAGTTGAGGTAATTCATCCAGGCTGCTTTTCCTCAAAAATTTTCCAACCGAAGTGATCTGGCTCTTATTTACAACCTTTGTAGAGTCGTCGTTGTTTTTACCTCTATTTCTGATGTTCTCGATCGTTTTGGCCTGTCGCCACTTATCCTCGTCGCTTTTCATATACATCGAACGGAACTTGTAAAACGTAAACGGCACACCATCCTTGCCTATTCTCACCTGCTTGTAGAAAACAGGTCCCGGCGAGGTTATTTTTATCAAAACAGCGATAACCAGGAACAGCGGCGCAAAAATAATCAACGCCACAGAGCTTAAAAGAACGTCAACATATCTTTTAATATACATCGAAACACTGTCCGGAGCAACATAAGAAATATCAACCAGGGAAAACTTTCTATAATTATCCAGAATCACATATTCCGGAACCACGTTCAAGAGCCTTGATAGAGCATACAGCCTTACTTTCAGGTCCTTGCACCTGTCAATAATACCCAAAAGTTCGGAATAGTTGTCCCCATCGTAGGCGATAACAAGTTCATCCGCTTTTACCCTATCCATGATTTTATTTATATCACTAAGGCCGCCTAGAACCGGGTGACTGTTATTTCCGTTATCCCGTGTATTACCGGTGGCCTGTTCGCCATCCATAGCTATAAAGCCGAGCAGTTTAAAAACAGGGGAACGGCTGATTCTTCTTGCAAATTCCTTTGAAACGGAATTTTCTCCAAGTATAACAATCTTTATCTTGAACAGCCCGGACACTTTAAACCAACCGAAAACCCTTTTAAGCAGCAGAACTCTCCACGTGCTCAGCAAAAAGAAGGCGGTTATAAAAAAGAGTAAAATCGTAAGCCGGCTGCCAAGGACCACATTCCACTTGGTAAAAAATGAAACCACGGCCAGCCCCACGACCAGTATGAGCAGTGACCTAAATATCAAGCGTATCTGCTTTAACCTGGTTAAGAACAGCTTGGTTTTATAGAGTTGGTAATAACGTATTATGAAGACGGCAAAAAGAGAGTAGGCTGCCAGGAAGAGCACCTGGTTAAAGGCATGATCCTCCAGCAAGGTGGTATTTATGCCGCGTATTTCGTGATATACCTTTATCGAAAAAATAAAAGAAACATAGACTATTGAGTAGTCCATTAACGCCATTGCAAACTTGTAAGGAGGGTATTTCATTTTAATGCCTATTTTTAAAGGGCAGCGCTTCGCCCTCTATAGTCCTTTTCTCCTGAATTCTGAATTCTGACTCCTGAATACTCATCTAAAGTCTTAAAATAAAACTCTTCAAGTTTCAAAATATTTTTATCCCACGAGAGGTTTTTTATTGCCCATTGCCGTGCGTTTTGGCCAAGTTCGTTCCTCTTCTTTTCGTCCCTGAAAAGAAACAGGATTTTTTCTGCAAAGTCCTCTGGAGTGTAGTCGCAGGTCATACCCAGCTTTTCATCACTAAAAACCGTTTTAAGATCGCCTGTAGGATTTGTTACAACCGGTCTTCCTACCACCATATAGTCACCTATTTTATTGGGCCACCTGCCGATATTGTAAAGTGTCTCTGGAAAAGGCAGGAGCAGTATGTCGCTGCAGCAAAGATATATCGGCAGATCGTCAAATGGGAGGAACCCTGTAAGGATAACTTCATTTTCAAGCCCGTAAGAGGAAATAATATTTTTTATGCTATCGGTAACTTTTCCGGTCACCAGCATTTTGACTTCATGCATCTGCTTTTTTACCAGCAGCAGGGCTTCCATTAAAAGTTTAAAGTCCAGGTAAGAATCGAAGCTTGAGAACCCAAGAAGTTTTATATCCCTATCCAGGCCCACCCTTTTGCGGGCTTCAGACGTATCTATCGACCTGAAGTGATCCGCATCGACTCCGCCCTGAAGAAGCAAGACAGACTCTCTTGCAATGCCTAGCCCTTCAGCTCTCTTTCCAAGAGCTGTCGAAATAACGGTTGTTCCATCAGCAAGATGCCGGTACTTTTCTTCAAAGTAGCTTTCGACCGAACCCAGAGTGTACTTGTACCACTTCGGACGGGCCACGTCTATTAGCCCTCCCTTGCCGCCCCACCAGTCGATCCAGTCTATGAACAAGGGTATTTTTCTTTTCTTCAAGTAGTGAAGTGTCGGAAATATTGTGGCCGGTCTGGTTTCAAAAATATGCATAACATCAAAATCTTCCTTAAGCTTTCCAACGTAATTCATTCTTACAAGGGTGTTCCAGACATCCCAGCCGGACCTTAACCTGCCCCAAAGCAGATCCGGTGTTTCAACAATCTCCACACCTTCCCACTTACTCTTCTTAATCCCGAACCGCTTATTATCCGATATCACAACCAATGTAACATCGTGACCTCTACGGACAAGATGTTGCGCCATCACCTGGGAGCGAAAAAGACTTTTAAACCTTCGGTGATGATTCATCATTAATATTTTAAGGGGTCCTGTTCTCAAATCAAATCACCCAGACATTTTATTGACAGTGTCACAGGATAAACAAAATAAAAACTAAAAACAACTGCTTTGCAAAAAGGATTGTTTTTGTTCTGATATCTTATGTGATCCATGTTCATCTTCAATTTTTATATATCATGTCTAAAAACAAAAAAACCTTTAAAAATAGTATGTTTTCAGGAGTTTTACTTTCGCTGTGTACTGATAAGGATTACTCATATAAAGATTATTCATATGTTCACTCGGTGCAAATGCCTGCACTGTGCGTCAGTCTTCAAGTTAAATATCTAAATGGTTACAAAAAGTATGTTAAGCATCTTTTGTGCCAGAAAAGAAAGTGCAGTATTATTTTCTCCTGCCTCCTCAATTTGTGGCATTAGTTACAACATTTTTGCTAGCCCGTATACTCACCAAAAGCTCTTCCACTGGTTGTAATACATCCTTGATGCCTATTTCATAAAGACACCTTGGCTGATCATACCTGCAATAGTCTGAGCAGGGTTTATATCTGCAAACATCTTTTTCCACCACTCTATGATTATCACCGTAAGGTCCGAACCAAAATGACAGAGTT
>JALUUO010000103.1 GCA_027021335.1 Nitrospirota bacterium | reverse complement strand
GAACAACATGTGAAAATCAAAATACAAAGACGACGCATAGCACCTTGTCTCTCCTTAAAATTTTTATCTTTATATGCCGCAAAAACACAAAACTTTCCAATCCATACATATATTAATTATCGGTAAAATAAACAAAAAGCTTTAAAAATTTAATGAGTTAAAGAATTTTGCACAACTACTTAAAGCTTGCAGGCGAGGCATTCCAAATTATGGTTTTATTGTAGAAGCAGGCCCTCTTTGTCTGGCCTGAATGTATTGCTTATCGCCTTGTGATACATGACTTTTTTATCTTTGCAATACAGTCAGGGCCATGATATTATGTCTACTAACCAGATGGCCTTTAACTAAAAAAATATATGCTTATTTGAGGATTATTTGAAAGCTCCGGATAACGTGTAATATAAACTAATAACAGAAGCCCTGCTTATGAAGCCTTCACCGGTCATAAAGTTCATCATAGGGTTCTCTGCATAGACTTAATTTTTGCCTAAGCTCCGGAAATTCCTACCAAAAAACCAGAACTAATGCCGGATAAACAAAACTTTCTACCCTACCGTCCAGTCAGGCGCTACGCTATGCTTCTTGCGCTGATCTGGACACTTGCGATTGTTGGGTCGCTGATCTGGAACATTTACCGTCATACAGAAACATTCAAGCAATCAGCCTACAGGGAAGCCGTGGCTTACTTTAACAAGGATGATGCTCTCCGGCTCTGGCTTACCTCACAAAAGGCTCTTTATGTTTCTGCTGATTCAATCTCTCCGAACCCCTACCTGACTTTTCGCCCGGACAGGGATGTTGTCACTACATCCGGAAAGAAGCTGACGATGCTCAGCCATGCCGATATAATACGTAAAATAAATAAGAGTTACGGTAAGTCTGTTGGTGTGTCCAGCCACATTACCAGCCTTAACCTGGTCAATCCGGACAACGCTCCGGATGCATGGGAAAAAAAGGCGCTTGAATCTTTTGGACGCGGAAATAAAGAGGTGCGCGAGTTCGTGGAGATAAAAGGGCAGCCTTACCTACGTCTCATGCGGCCTCTCAAAACCGAGAAGAGGTGCCTTAATTGTCACAATAAACAAGGGTATTCGCTTGGAGACCTGCGCGGAGGCGTCAGTATAACCCTGCCTCTTTCCGAACGTGCAAGCCTGACCAGTACGCTATGCGTAAATTCCTACATTACACATGGCCTGTTGTGGATTATCGTGCTGGCGTTAATCGGTATCGGCGCTCACAGGTTAAGTCAAGGGCTGACGGAACGGGAGATGTTTGAGTCGGCTCTGCGCAGAAGCGAGCAGCGTTACAGGCGTATTACCGCGGTTGTTGCCGATTACACTTATACCGTCAAGGTCGAAAACGGCAGGGCTGTTGAAATAACCCACAGCCCTGCATGCGTTGTTGTAACAGGATACTCGAACAAAGAATTTGCAACCACTCCATCTCTCTGGCTGGATATAGTAGATCCCGAGGACCGTGATGCGGTCCTGGAGTATTTCGAACAGCTTATTTCCGGTGTAAAGGGCAGTTCTATAGAATACCGGATACGGCACAAAAACGGCGAGACCCGCTACGTTGTCAACCATCCTCTGCTGCATTTTAACCGCCATGGAAAACTGCTGTCTTACGAGGCGTTGGTACGGGATATAACCGGGCAGAAAAAGGTGGAGCTTAAGCTTTTCCAGTCACAGAAGATGCAGTCCATCGCGACAATGGCAGGCGGCATAGCCCACGATTTCAATAACCTGATGACAGGAGTTCTCGGCTATGCCGAACTTTTGAAAAAAAACTTTCCGGATGATTCCGATAAAAGCAGGATGCTCGATACCATATCCACGTCAGCCAGAAGAGCCGGGGACCTGGCCCAGCAGCTTCTGGCATATGCAAGGGGAGGCAAATATCAGCCTAAAGTCATGTCTCTGAATGCTACAATTGCTGAAACACTAGACTTACAGGACCATGTGTTTCCACCGGGTATAAAGGTTGAAAGGACCATGGAAGAAAATCTATGGGATATAAAAGCTGATCCCACACAGATGCAGCAGGTTATTATGAATCTGTGCATAAATGCTGTTGAATCCATGGGAAGCGAGGGCCGTCTGACAATAAGAACACAAAACGTAGAACTTGACAGCCGTTTTACCGAAACACACCCTGGCCTCCAACCCGGCCGGCATATATGCCTGACGGTGAGCGATACAGGCGTGGGCATGAAGCCCGAAGTACGTGCAAAGGTTTTTGAACCGTTCTTTACCACGAAAATGCAGGGTCGCGGCCTTGGTATGTCGGCTGTGTACGGCATTGTGAAAAATCATAGCGGACATATTGCGGTATCAAGTATGGAGGGCAAGGGTACAACTTTTAGAATATACCTGCCGGTTGCTGTTGAAAAAGCGTATATTGACGAAGCAGTAGAGGCTATTTCATATGTGGGCACAGAAACAATCCTGGTTGTTGATGACGAAGAACTGATCAGGTCTGTAAGCAAGATGGTTCTTGAAAAACTGGGCTACAAAGTTATAAGTATTGAAGACGGCAATGAGGCTTTGGATCTGATTGTTAAACATGATGGAAATATAGATCTTGTACTTCTTGACATGGCTATGCCCGTAATGAGTGGAACCGAAACATTTTCAGCCATTAATAAGGTTTATCCGAATATGAAATTTATTATCTGCAGCGGCTATGAGCTTGACGAAGATGCCCAGGCTCTTCTTGATAGGGGTGCAAAAGCTTTTCTTCAAAAACCATTTATGCCGGATGAACTGGCTTTACTTGTAAGGCAGACACTGGATAGTTAAAAAAGGGCTAAAGGCTGATTTTTCACCCTTCACTTTAAAGCGAGGTAACCATGAACGAATATGCCGAAAGCCTCCTGGTTCATTTCAGGAGAATAGAAAATTTAAAAGAAACAGCGCTTGGCTATCAGTCTATAAACCTGAACTCCAGGCAGCTTTGTGACCTGGAACTGCTTTTAAACCGGGCGTTTTATCCTCTAACCGGTTACCTGAACCAAGATGACTACGAGTCAGTTCTGGATAATATGCGCCTGGGCAACGGCTCTGTCTGGCCGGTACCCGTATGCCTTGATGTTAACGAAAAAATGGCCGGAGATCTCAGCGAGGGCCAACACTTTGCACTTCGGGACCAGGAAGGTTTCATGCTTGCGGTGCTTACGGTAGAAAATATATGGAAGCCGGACAAACAGCGCGAAGCAGTCTGTGTTTATGGCACGGATGATCCTGAAAAACACCCAGGGGTACAAAAACTCTACGAGGAGACAGAATCTTGGTATGTCGGGGGAACGCTGGAAGGGCTGCACCTTCCCGTACATTATGATTTCAGAGAGCTCAGACTGGCGCCGGCGCAAACACACAGGCTGTTTTCAGAAAACGGATGGAGAAACGTGATCGCATACCACACAGACAAATACCTTCACCGGGCAGACAGGGAGATGATCATGGCGGCAGCGCGCGAGGCCGGAGCGCATATTATTCTTCAACCTGCTGTTGGACTTAGATATCCTGGAGACCTGGATCATTTTACACATATTTGCTGTTACAAGGAATTTGTCAACAAGTTTTCCAAAAACATGATTACACTCGCATTAATCCCGCTGGCCACGCGCTCAGCCGGCCCAAGAGAGGCTTTGTGGCAGGCAGTTATCCGTAAGAACTATGGATGTACTCATTTCATGGTCGAAGCAGACCACGGAGACCCTTTTGAAAACAATGATTCTGAACATAGGTTTTATCCCCGGCACAAAGCACAGGAACTTGTGCGCGAATTTGAGGAAGAGATCGGCGTAAAAATGATTCCTTTAAAAGAGATGGTGTATGTCGAGGATAAAGCCCAGTATGTTGCAAAGGATGAAGTACTGCCCGGCATGAGTGTAAAGCATATTTCACCTGCAGAACTAAAGCGCAGACTGGAAAACGGCCTTGATATTCCTGAATGGTTTTCTTATCCCGAAGTGCTGGCGGAACTTAGACGCGCCTATCCTTCCAGGACACAGCAGGGGTTTACTATTTTCATGACAGGTCTTTCTGGCTCTGGAAAATCTACTCTGGCCAAGGTTTTGGTGGTCAAATTCATGGAGATGAGGGGCAGACCCGTTACTCTGTTGGATGGTGATATTGTACGGAGAAACCTATCAAGCGAACTGGACTTCTCACGCGAACACCGGAATCTGAATATTATCCGTATAGGATTTGTTGCCAGCGAGATCACAAAAAACGGAGGAATAGCCATCTGCGCCCCCATCGCACCTTACGAAGAGCCAAGAAGGCAGAACAGGGAGCTTATCAGCCGTTACGGCGGCTACATAGAGGTCTATGTCTCGACCCCTCTCGAGGTCTGCGAACAGAGAGACAGGAAAGGACTTTATGCCAAAGCCAGAGCAGGCAAGGTAAAAGGGGTTACCGGAATCAGCGATCCCTATATTCCACCTGCGAACCCGGAAATCACGATCGACACCTCAAAAGTAAGCCCTGAAGAGGCTGCGCAAGAAGTGATACTTTACCTGGCTGAAGAGGGGTATATATCGTAACTGTTTCACTTCCTGCCTGCCTCCTGAAGAAGGTAGTTACGGATCAACTGGTCTAGATCCCCGTCCATCACCGCATCCACATTTCCAATTTCCGTATTTGTGCGATGATCCTTAACCATCCTGTAGGGCTGAAACACATACGAGCGAATCTGGCTTCCCCAGGCAATATCTTTTTTCTCTCCGACCAGGGATTCCATCTCTTTTTCCTTTTCCTTGACTTCCAGATCATACAGACGTGCACGCAGAACCTTCATTGCGTGTGCCCGGTTCTTCAGCTGCGACCTTTGGGACTGACACGTTACCACTATACCTGTAGGCAAATGGGTGAGGCGTACCGCCGACGATGTCTTGTTGACATGCTGGCCGCCTGCACCGGATGCCCTGTAGGTGTCCAGCTTAATATCATCGTCTTTGATATCGACTTCTATATCATCCTCTATCACCGGATAGACAACAACTGCGGAAAACGATGTATGCCGCCGTTTATTGGCGTCGAATGGAGAGATGCGCACAAGCCGGTGCACCCCGGCCTCGGCCTTAAGATAACCGTACGCATATGGACCTTCAATCTCCATTGTAACACCTTTGATTCCGGCCTCGTCTCCCGGCTGGCGGTCTACTATCGTCAGTTTGTAACCTTTACGCTCCGTCCAGCGCATATACATTCGCATAAGCATCTGAGCCCAGTCCTGGCTTTCTGTTCCGCCTGCGCCCGGATTTATGCTTAGAATGGCATTGCCTTGGTCTCGCTCCCCTGACAGGATACTTTTGAACTCCAAGTCCTCAAGTGAGCTTTCTATGGCAACCAGTTTCTCGTCAAGTTCTGCCTGAAAAACTTCGCCGTCTTCCTCTTGCGTAAGTTCTTCAAGGACTTCAACCTCTGATATCCGTTTCTCCAGCTCATTGATAGGAATAAGAGTATTGTCAATCATAGACTTTTCCTTCATAAGCGCCTGCATCTTCTCAGGTTGCTGCCATATTTCCCGGCTGGATAGCTCACGCTCCAGCTCACTATGTCTGGTTGTCAGTCGTTCAACGTCAAAGATACCTCCGGATATTTTCGAATTGTACCCTTATATTGCTCAAGTCCATCACTATTTGGTTTCTCCTTTAAAAATAATGATCATAACACCGGCCACAACGCATAAATAGCCAAACACATTTCCAAACTTCGTGTAGAAACTTTTACTGCCATTGCTTATGGAGATCGTTTCCGTAAGCGTCTCTTCACGAAACAGCCTTCCCATCCTGATTATATGTCCGCGGTCATCTATAAAACCTGATATCCCGGTGTTTGCCGAGCGGACGACCGGCACCCGGTTTTCGACGGCCCGGAATACGGCCATCGAAAAATGTTGATAAGGCGCTGATGTTTTTCCAAACCATGCGTCATTGGTTATGGTTACCAGAAACTTTGCACCTTTATTAATAAATTTTCTAACAAGTTCCGGAAATATGATTTCATAGCATATTACAGTACTAAATGGAACCTTGTATGCCTTCATTACAGTATATGTTTTTCCGGGAGAAAAATTTCCTATGGCTGTTACAAGTTTCTCAAGCGGCAGCATCCACGGGATGTACTCTCCAAATGGAACAAGATGAATTTTTTCGTACGTTCCGGCTGTCCTTCCATCCGCATCCAGCAGCACTGCCGCATTCGAAAGCTCGTATGTTGTTTCCTTACTTGAAAGAATCTCTACCGATCCAAATAAAAGAGGGGTACTTATAGAGCGCACAAAGCTCCTGAGTTTTTCAGTGGGCTCCGGGTCGTTGTTAAAAACAAACGGTACGGATGTTTCCGGCCAGACCACAAGATCCGGGCTTTTTTGAAGAGTAAGCCGTGTTAATTGTTTGTAAACAGCCATAATAGACTGCCGGTTATCCGTGTTCCACTTGCCGGACTGGTCGATGTTCCCCTGAACCACCGACACAGTCAGTTTAGACGCATACCCGTCTTTCTGATTTAGACGGAAGTATCCGTACCATACTGCCCCAAGTATCCCCATAAAGACTAAAACAATCCCTAATAGTGTGGGAAAAACAGGAAAAAGTGGAAATATCTGCATGCGGCGTCTGTAGAGGATGATATCTGCAAACGCACCGTTTACAGCCACAACCAAGAATGAAACACCGTAAACTCCGGTAATATCAGCAATCTGAATAATCGAGAGCCATTTGTACTGCGAATAACCGATGGAAGCCCAGGGAAAGCCGGTAAAAAGATAAGTTCTTAAAAGATCAAGTGAGACCCAAAGCACAGGGGCAAGCAGGAGGGCCGGGAAACGTGTGGTCATATAAAGATTGTTGAATAAAATCGAAAAAAGGCTGACGTACAACGCTAGAACCAGGCAGAGGAGCAGCAGTGAAGGTATGCTGAGGTATATCGGCAAATGTCCATAAATCCGTATCGAGTGTTCAACCCAGTAAATCGTAGTTATGAAATACGCCAGTCCATAGACAAGTCCGCCCTTAAAAGCGTCTACTCTTCCGGTTTCCAGAAGAAAAATAAGAAGCGGAACTATTGATACCCATGCCAGAGGCCACAGTCCGGCCTTGGGAAAGCTTAGACCAAGGGCAACCCCTGATAATAAGAGGCTAACATAGCTAAGTTTAGTGATTTTCGGGCGATTATCCATAGTAATTCGATATTATAAACAAAATGCCTTTGTTCCCGCTTGAGTGATTTCTACTTGAAAAACTTCTATGGTTAAATTAAAATTCAATAATGACCAGTGGTGAGTGTAGTTCAGCGGTTAGAGCACTGGATTGTGGTTCCAGGTGTCGGGGGTTCGAATCCCCTCACTCACCCCAACTTAGTTCTGTACAAAGCAGACCTTAGGTTTGGTCTGCTTTTATTTGGCCTGCGCCTGTAGCTCAGATGGATAGAGTATCGGCCTCCGAAGCCGAGGGTCGTGGGTTCGACTCCCGCCGGGCGCACCACCACAAGCTGAAAACATGGTTGACTGCCGCGGTTTGGATAAGGCATTCTTTATAGTTGTTTGTTGTTAGAAACAAGTTCTTAGACTGTGGGCCATTAGCTCAGTTGGTAGAGCAGCTGACTCTTAATCAGCGGGTCGTAGGTTCGATCCCTACATGGCTCACCATTCATCTAACATTAAAATTATTCATTAAATTATTCATTAGATATGGTTGAGTAGGTAGAGACACTTTTTTTACAAGAGTGCCTGTTATTTTTAATAGTGCGATCAATTCGCGCTCTTTCCAACCAAAATAAGTTGTTTACATTAAGTTTATTTATCTGTTATTTTAGCTGGATTTCTTCAACAGCCAGGAGGTCGTCAAATCATGAAGAAGATTGAAGCTATTATCAAGCCGTTCAAGCTGGACGACGTAAAGGAAGCCGTAACTCAACTCGGCATTCACGGAATGACCGTAACAGAGGTCAAAGGATTCGGACGTCAAAAAGGTCATACCGAACTGTACCGCGGTGCGGAATACGTGGTAGATTTTATTCCAAAGATAAAAATAGAATTGGTAGTGCCGGAAGAACTGGCCGGAAAAGTAACAGAGGCAATCGAGGGTGCTGCCCGTACAGGCAAAATCGGCGACGGCAAGATTTTTGTGCTGTCTGTAGACGAAACCATCAGAATTCGGACCGGCGAGCGTGACGCCGCCGCTTTGTAGAGTAAAATTCATAAAGTTGATCTTTAGAGAGTTCAGGAGGTAATGCTTGATGACATCAAAAGACGTAATCAGACTGGCCGAGGAAAATAATGTTCAATTTGTTGACCTGAAATTTATTGATTTGCCCGGTATATGGCAGCACTTCGGGGTTCCGATAGACGAACTAAACGAAGATATGTTCGAAGACGGCCTTGGATTCGACGGCTCCAGTATACGGGGCTGGAAATCAATACACACAAGCGATATGCTGGTTGTTCCAGATCCGGCAACCGCCTTTATCGATCCTTTTAGAGAGTATCCAACGCTAAGCCTTTCATGCAATATAGTTGATCCGGTCACCAAAGAGTCTTACGAACGTGATCCACGCCATATCGCCCAAAAAGCAACAAATTACATGAAATCCCTGAATATAGGTGATACCGTATACTTCGGACCGGAAGCCGAATTTTTCATCTTTGATGATGTACGGTACGATCAGACACCAGGCTCCGGTTACTATTTTGTAGATTCCAGGGAAGCTATCTGGAACAGTGGTAAGGATGAGGGACCGAACCTTGCATATAAACCTCGTCATAAAGAGGGCTACTTTCCGGTGCCTCCTACCGACAGCATGGTCGATATACGTGCTGAAATGTGTATGGAGCTTAAGAAAATAGGCATATGGGTTGAAGCAGAGCACCACGAGGTGGCAACAGCGGGTCAGGCCGAGATTGATATGCGTTTTTCTCCGCTTCTGGAGATGGCTGACAAACTAATGATTTTTAAGTATGTGATAAAAAACGTGGCCAGAAGATACGGAAAAACCGCAACCTTCATGCCTAAGCCTGTATTTACCGACAACGGTTCCGGCATGCACATTCATCAAAGCATATGGAAAGAAGGAAATCCCCTGTTTGCAGGAAACGAGTACGCCGGCCTGAGCGAAATGGGTCTTTATTACATCGGTGGTATCATTAAGCATGCATCCGCACTTGCCGCTCTTACTAATCCGACGACCAACTCTTACAAAAGGCTGGTACCGGGCTTTGAGGCACCTGTAAATCTGGCCTACTCTGGAAGAAACCGTTCCGCTGCTGTTCGAATTCCTATGTATTCGGCCAGCCCGAAGGCAAAACGCATCGAAGTACGGTTCCCTGATCCTTCATGTAATCCCTATATCGCTTTTTCTGCCTTGCTTATGGCAGGCCTGGATGGTATAGAGAATAAGATACACCCTGGTGAGCCGCTTGATAAGGATATCTATGATCTTGGCCCGGAAGAACTTGCTTCTGTTGCCACCATGCCGGCCAGTCTTGAAGAGGCACTGGATGCTCTAGAGGCCGACCACGAATTCCTCAAGAAAGGCAATGTATTTACCGAAGATGTTGTAAGTGCGTGGATTGATTACAAACGAACCAGAGAGGTGGATGCGCTTCGTCAGCGCCCTCATCCTTACGAGTTTTTCATGTACTACGATATCTAAACATAAATAAAGGCAAGGCTTCCAATGCTTTGAAAGTCTATACGTTTTTACTTTCTTTTAAGAACCCCATGTCATGCAGATTCGTGACATGGGGTTTTTACGTTTGATACTTTCTCTAATGATGTAAACCGGTTTCTGATCAAAAGAAATCAGTTCCGGCCTAAGGAGGGTTAAGAGGGACTTCAGTTTCTTTAGCTCGATCCCATTTGGGACCGCATCTTGAAAGGAGGTATGCATATGTCGGTAGATCAATCTTCAGATGAAACCGGAAGAAAAGTTCAAAAAGTAGAGGGAGATGCTTCAGAAATAGTCACAGATCGTACGGAGACAAAAATTTCGGATTTATGGAAGAAGGAGGATTACTGGGCTATATGGCTTGGTTTCTTGGTATTGCTGGCAGGAGTACTCATCTATTTTCCCATGGGTGAGTCTTATGAGTACAAAGACAAGAAAGCGAATGAGATTAAAACAAAACACCCGAGAGTCGAAATTGAAAAACAAAATAGTATCATTGCCAAGGAAAAGGAATATCCGTTTCCAACAGTTGCTTTCTACGAAGCAAAAGACAAGAAAAAGAAGCTTCAGGCTAAGAAATCAATAATCGGCACCACAATTAAAAAGTGGACCGGGAAACCACACAAATGGACCAGCAACCCTTTGCACGCCTTTTACATGAGCAAAGAACAAGCAGAGGCCGTAAAAGCGAAGTCAGGTGTGGTAAAGAAGTTTAATGATGCAAATGCGGCCGCAAAAGCCGCCCATAAAAAAGCGAAGGCGGCTGATGCCATGGCGAAAGAGGCCGGCTATAAAGACCAAAAACTAAACAAAGCAGCTATTACCGCGATAAAAGACTGGCGCAATAAAAAACAGGTGGTCAAAGGTATTAAAAAGAGAGGAATACCTGCGCATAAACCCCATAACCAGATTTTTCAACTGCTTGTTTTAATGATCGGTATGGCTGTTTTCTTCGGAATAGGCATGGCCGTTATGGGCTACTCCTTTGGTGAATTCTTTAAAGGATTTGTGTTTGTTTTTGCTATTGTCTGCGCTGCCTTTATGATGGCCAGCCAAACAACAATAAAGGGGTTGGGAATCGGATATGCCGCCTGGGCCATCATCATCGGGATGTTGATAAGTAACACCGTAGGAACCCCCAAGTGGGTCATGCCGGCTGTTCAAACCGAGTTTTATATCAAGACAGGCCTGGTCCTTCTTGGCGCAAAGATTTTGTTTGGAAAGCTCGTGGCGATCGGACAACCCGGCATCTTTGTTGCATGGGTGGTCACTCCGGTTGTATGGCTCACCACCTACTGGTTTGGGCAGAAAATTCTAAAGATAAAATCCAAAACCTTAAACGCCACCATCTGTTCGGATATGTCTGTTTGCGGTGTATCTGCGGCTATTGCCACAGCTGCCGCCTGCAAAGCGAAAAAAGAGGAATTGACTCTTGCCGTCGGCCTGTCTTTGGTCTTCACCTCCATCATGATGATCGTTATGCCTGCGGTTATAAATTCCGTTTTCCCGGCGGATAAAGTCCAGGTGCTGGGCGGAGCCTGGATGGGTGGAACCATTGACGCCACAGGCGCTGTTGCAGCCGCCGGCGCATTTCTGGGCGACACCGCGCTGTATGTTGCCGCCACCATCAAAATGATTCAAAATATCCTTATAGGAGTGATCGCTTTTCTTGTCGCCATTTACTGGACCACAAAGGTCGAGGCTGACACAACCGGCACAAAGGTCGGAGCTATTGAAATCTGGCACCGTTTTCCCAAGTTCGTGATCGGCTTTATTGCCGCATCTATAATATTTTCGATGGCTGATGCATCACTTGGTGGAGATCTAAGCCATACCGTTATAAAACAGGGTGTTATTAAAGGCATGAGTGACATCTTCAGAGGATGGTTTTTCTGCCTGGCCTTTGTAAGCATCGGTCTTGCAACAAACTTCCGCGAGCTTAAAAGCCATTTTAAAGGAGGAAAACCTTTTATTCTCTATGTCTGCGGCCAGACACTCAACCTCACTTTAACACTGGTAATGGCCTACATCATGTTCTACCTGGTATTTCCGGAGATTCTTCCAAAGATAGATCCGATGTTTCAGGCGGTTAAATAAAAAATGAAATCAACTGATAATGATAAAAGAAGTACAAAGGATGGGCCGCTTGGCCCATCCTCATCTTTTTTGAAACGCTGGGCGTTTTTGTTTGCCGGTATACTTGTCATCGGCATATTTTCCTCTGTAATAGGCCCATGGATTGTTGAGCTGCCACTTATGAAACCTGTGAACCAGGTTATTCAGGAAAGAGGCATCGAGGCAAACCTGTATGATTACACCGAGATAGAGTTATTTGGTGATGCGGATTTCTATATGCGCCATGCAATGAATGGCCTGGCAAAGGATAGCAGTTACTTTATAAGCATAATTGTAGGAGCAGCTCTGTTTGGCCTTATTGTATGGATCGGTTATAAGTTTATCCTGGACTAGGTTAGACTCTGAAACGCTCGATTTCCGGGTCTGTCAATGGTTTCACTGTCATAGGCTTTCCATCAGAAGTGAGTACGGAAACAGATTGCTCAGACCGTTTTCTGGTATAACGTGCGCATATGGCTCCGGCAAGAAGCAGGTCGTCTTTTGAGCCGGAGTACCGCACAATAACTGTAGGGCTTCCAACTCCAGGGATATAAATCAGAGAATCCTCCGGGCGTTTCAGGGCTTTAAGCTTTTGGTTGTCGGCCTCGTTTCTGCCGACAACGATCCAGCATCCATCTTCAGTCCAGAACTGCCGGCCACTTCTTAAAAGCTCGATATCGTCAAACTCCAGGTCCGAACGCCGGGACAACAGGTGCCGCAGGCGTTTTGAGTATACTGGTTCGGTAAGAAGGCAGCCACCGGCGGGCGCAGGATAATCTGTCAGTCCCAGCTTATCAGCCAGTTCTATCTGTGGTTTTCGTGTTCGTCCGTTAAAAGCGTAGAAGTCATCACGTTTGATAAGACCGTTTTTCTCAGCTGTGGTAGCAGGCAGATTTTTGGCAGACAAGGGACGAAGTACCAAATCCTTTACACCGGCCTGTTTTTCGATCATTCTAAGGGTGTCTTTTCTCTGGCTCATCGGTCTTTGGCCGACCACCTCACCGGTAACCAGGAAGTCCGCCCCTATCATATCCATCAGCGCCTTGGCCTCCTTCAGCATCAAAATGCGGCAGTCGATGCAAGGATTCATGTTTTTGCCATGGCCGTGTTTCGGATTTCTTACAATTTCCAGAAAACTCCAGCCAAGGTTGTTGAGCTTTAGGGGAAAGCCGAACTGCTGTGCTGCCGGAAGCGCGTTTCTGGAACATGAAGAGTTATCAGTGGCATCACAGCCAAATGGAGTGATAAAACTTACAGCCGTGACATCGATCCCCAGGTTCTGAACAACTATGGTTGCAAGCGTACTGTCCAGTCCGCCGGAGAGCAAAGAAATTGCTTTAGTTTGTCTGGAAATCATACCTTAAGTTATCAATACAGAGCGTTCGACGTCAATAACGGCTTTTCGTAAAAATCCCAAAAAGTCTGTCATTTCCGAGCGACTTGAAATTTTCGAAGCATTCATGCACCCTAAATTCCGCTAGTTCAAGACCCTTGGTTTTGATTTTTTTGAGGCACAAAAATGCTAATTTATTTTACTGATATAAAGACACAGGCACCTCCAGGAGGTGGAAAAACGGCAAATTGAAAAATAAGATCGTCAGGGTTGCTGACAGAGAACCGGTTCGAAAACTACCCGATCACAATAAACAAATCGCTTAAATTTAAATACAGTGCTTATAATGCTATCTTACCCTCTCAACAAAAGCCATCACTTGTTCCCTGTATGCCTTAAAAAGCCTTTTGGTTAAGAGGCCGACATCACCGCTACTGACTTTCTTGTCTCCAACTACCGTAACCGGCATAATCTCCATAAGGGAGTTTGATATAAAAACCTCATCCGCCGTCTCGATATAGTCAGAACTAAACCTGCCCTCCCTGACACCGAGTCCTAGCTTACCAGCAAGTCTGATAATAATGTCTCGCGTAACTCCATCCAGTATTCCGACGTCTACTGAAGGTGTAAAAAGTTCGCCATTCTTGATGAAAAATATGTTGGAGACCGTCCCTTCCGCAAGCAATTCCTCGTAATTAAGCATAATTGCTTCGAAGTAATCACCTTTTTTAGCTTCGATACGAGCAAGAATGTTATTGAGAAAATTGTGTGATTTTATCTCTGGATTTAGAGCCCTACGGTAATTTCTGCGTGTCTCTGAAATCATAACCTTCACCCCTTTCTCGCGGAAAAGCTTCGGGTACTCCTTGAAGCGGTGAACCATTATAACTAAAGTAGGAGAAACGCAGAGATCCGGATCCAGCCCTACTTCCCCATAACCCCGGGTAACACTGATGCGAACCGAGGCCTCGGGATGTCCATTTGCTTTAAGAGTCTCATACACAGCAGTTTTTATGTCTTCTATTTTCTTTGGAAGAGCAAGGGCTATCAGATCCGCCGAACGGGAAAGTCTCTCCAGGTGTTTATCAAACATAAATACATTACCGTTGTATACTCTCATGGTTTCGTAAATACCGTCACCGTAAAGAAAACCATGATCATAGACCGAAACTACCGCATCTTTCTTGTTTACAAGTCGGTCGTTTAAGTAAACGTAACAATCCTCAGGAGGAGGTTCTGGGTGATTTCTTCTTTCTATAGACATTTTTAAACTTCAAACAATTATTTTTTCAGATTTTTTTGGTATTATATCCTAATATTGCCGCTAGTCCAAGGCAGTCAATTCTGAATTTATTTCCTTAAGTTATGAATCCTGGAGAATAATACCACGTGAAAAAATCATATTTAAAAAAGGTATTACTTGGCATTGTTTTTTCTTTGCTCATAATAACAGCGTATTTTTTAGGCCTGTTTTCGTCTCAATATAATGGTTCTCTTTATGATACACTAAATTCCATATATAAAAATAAGGCAACTTTCCTCTCAAAGGCATTATCAAATAAAAATGAAGAATTAAGAGAAAAAGGCCGTTGGAGAGCTGCCAGACAATACTTAAGAGAAAGTGGTTTAACGGAAAAACAACAGGAGTCTCTCTTAAAGATTTCGGCCTTGCCGTATTTGAAAGGATACAAAACAGCCCCTGACATAAAAAACGTAACTGTTTATGATAAACCAACTGCATACAATGGTTTAAACTTTGTGCTTTCAGGTCATGCTCCCCAGGCTTTCTTGATGGATATGAAAGGTAATATTCTGCACCAGTGGAGCTATGCCTTTGAGGCTGTCTGGCCGACTAAGCTCGATTTCTTCGAAAATAACATCCATAAAACATTCTGGAGACGTGCCCATTTGTTTCCTAATGGTGACTTACTGGCAATTTTTGAAGGCATTGGTCTGATAAAGCTGGACAAGAACTCGAAACTTATCTGGGCCTATCAAGGCAGAGCACACCATGATATTTTTGTTACTGAAAATGGCAACATTTATGTATTGACACGACAGGAACTTCTAAAGCCTAAGGGACTTCCGATCGACACACCTATTTTGGAAGATTTTATTACAGTCTTAAATTCGGACGGACAGGAAATAAGAAAGATATCGATACTCGATGTTTTCTTAAATTCTGATTATGCTTCTCTGCTGCTAAATATTCGAAACGGCGGCGATGTCTTTCATACAAATACACTAGAGATCTTAGACAGAAAAATTGTCGATAGATATCCTTTGCTCAAACAGATGTTTAAACACGGCACGGTATTAATATCTCTTCGAAAACTTCATACAATAGCTGTTGTTGATATTGAGCAGGAAACAGTTACATGGGCCTTGACCGGAATGTGGAATTTTCAACATCAACCGACATTATTAAAAAATGGGAACCTTTTGGTTTTTGATAATAACAGCAGTAACGGAGAGTCAAGAGTGATTGAAATCAATCCCTTGACTCAGGAGATTGTTTGGTCCTATGAGGGCTCGGAAAAAGACAAGTTCTTTTCTGATACCTGCGGATCGAATCTTCGCCTGCCTAATGGTAATACTTTGATTACAGAATCGGATAACGGTAGAGCATTTGAGGTGACATACGATAATAAAATAGTATGGGAGTTCATGAATCCTTATAGGGCAGGTAAGAATAACGAATTGATTGCAACTTTATTCGAAGTAATTCGAATGGATATAGATTATTTTAGAGACCAAAGCTGGTTGCCACAGGCTTCTGATATTAATTAACACTCCATGTCGGCCATGTATGAATTAAGAGCTTGTTTTTTTCAATAATAGAGACTAAATCATTACGGATAGCAATATATTGTCCAGCCCCAACAATAAAACCACCAAAAGGAGATGTAACCCTTCCTTGCTGTACATAGATAACTTCATAGCCGTTTTTAGCCATAAGATTAAGCCTGTCCTCTGGTTGCGGTAAATCATATATTATCATTGGTCGGGGGATTCCACACTTAAGACTTATATCATCAACACTGTTGAAAAAAAATTCATAATTCAGCTCTAATCCTGACATACCTTTTGGAAGTCCGGATGTAACCTCACATTCTGTAAAATGTTTTGTTACTAAAGCCCGCATATCAACAAACTCTACATTTTTAAAATACTTTCCAGCAATATAATATGGAACCATTCCCATTTGATTTGAAAGGATAGAAACCGTCTCTTTTCGCTCTTTCAGCAGAAGTGGAATAATACGGTTGAGCTCTGAAATAAGCGGTATGTCACGCAAATGAACTCTATTTGTATATTCGAACCAAGAGTATTTTTTATATGGAATACTCAATTTACTTTTATCGAGCTTATCTAGTACTTTTGAAACTTCAAAATATGGAATTCCTGTTGATTTTTGTTTCGCAAACCAGATTGTTTCTGAAGTAGAGATTAAAATAAGCATGGTTATAATTAAAACACCCGTTTTTTTTAGCCTGATTATTGACGGAGTAGCCATAAGTATAATTAGAGGTATTAACGGCACTAAAAACCTTCCTCCTTCCATCCAGTCTCCACCACTTACAACAACAAAAGACGAATAGGCGATAACAAAAGATAATAGCACTATAAATTTAATATTTACATCTTTAGATTTATTTAAGATGACTTTATAAATTGTGTTGATTGAAAACATAAATAAAATTATCAACGAAAGAAGCTTTGACCTAATAATATATTTCAAACCTTCTTTTATTTTTTGGATATGAACTCCAGAGGCTTTTGCATATACCGGTTGTGGAAAAATTTGTTCAAAATTCAGATAACGCCATATAGATATTATTACAAAAACAAGTAAAGATACTGTTATCAGCTGGAAAAGTTTTTTGTTTATATCCAGTTGAGAAAAGTTTTTCGTTTTTTGTAGAAACACAAAAAAAACAGTTAAAATAAAAAACAATAAAATA
The DNA here is from genome assembly GCA_027021335.1 of Nitrospirota bacterium. Taxonomy (GTDB): domain Bacteria; phylum Nitrospirota; class Thermodesulfovibrionia; order SZUA-242; family SZUA-242; genus JALUUO01. The sequence goes on along the minus strand of JALUUO010000103.1, from coordinate 8,070 downwards.
ACAAAAACAGATTCAGGACGCACCGACAAATAACAAAACACAGTTACAAAAACATATATAAAGTTTTTCGTAGATAACGGTTTAAGTAAAAAAAGAGTCACAGAGTGCAGGGTAATTAATACAATAAACGCAACCAGGCTGGATTCAAGGCCGCCAAACGACCAATACACAAAATATGGAGATAACGCAAGAAGAGCCGGCACATACCATCGTTTTTCGATTTTAATAAAGCCTGCATATTTCCATGCAAGTAACAGGGTTAATGCTCCCATTAATATGGAGAATATTGCGCCAATAGAGGGAAGTGGAACTCCGGAAATAATATAAATAAGAGAAAGAATAAGAGTATGTAAAAGGCTGGAGCTTTGTTCGACCTGTGCTCCATTTAGGTTTGTAAGCTCTCCTGTTTCTGCGAAAACTTTTGATGCCCAGTATGTTATATGTACATCATCACGGCCTGATGAGCTATACAGTCCAAATCCATGCAAAAGGAAAACAAAGAATACAATAAACAAAGAAATTAGTCGCCGGTTTTTGGATTTTTTGTGAAATTTTATAAACATATCTCATTGCTTTAAAGCGATACAAAGGTCGGATGAATTTCCAGAAATTCATCACCCGGAATCTTCAGCCTGCTCCTCAACTAACTCTAAAATAAGCGAGTCTTATTTATAACTTTACTTTTGCCGGTTTCAGCGCAAGATAGCGAATGAAATTCAGCAATTGATAGTCGTTTATCTATACTTTCTGGTCGCATTTCAATGTTGAAACCGTATTCTTATATTTTTACTTGGCAATAAGCACAAAATACAGATAAAATACCCATAAGAGCACATACCTATCCCGACCGACGGATGAAATCCCTAGATGTAGTCGGGTCGGGAATCCGATCGGCTCCAAGCCACAGTCATCCCATAGTAATGTTCATTAAAATCTTGTAAATGTGCCCGCGGTTGCAGTCTAAAATGGATAGCCAAGCGACAAAGAAAGAATAGCCATGAAAAAGCCCACAACACCGACACGTAGTAAGAATAACTGTTTAGAGCGGATTTGCCAACTTATTCCTTCGCATTTGGTTTCCAAGCCGGCGCGAAGGCATAAGACATAGACCCGCAGTTTTTCCCCTTGTAGCCATCAGGACCTGTTCATCCTGCAACAAGACTTTCGCGGTGGGAAAATGGCAACTTGAAAAATAAGATCGCCAGGGTTGCTGACAGAGAACCGGTTCGAAAAATATCCGACAATCTGTGGTAAAATCAAAAATTGTGAAACACGAGCAATTAAAAACGAGCCCTGAAATCATAACCTATTGAAATTTAAAGGGAATAAATCCATAATTGACTGTCTTGTACTAGAGGAATGTAGGGTAGCATGACTTCCGAAACCACTTTTTATAAAAAAATTCTATTTATAGGCCATTCCCTCATAGAGTTCTTCGACTGGCAGAACAGGTTTCCAGACCATAAAGTTGTAAGCCTCGGTGTTGCGGGAGAAACAGTTGAAGGACTTCTTGCCAGGACCGATGGGATAATAAAAGAGTACCCGCATTTTGACCTTGTTTTTATCATGACAGGAACCAACGATGTGGCAATGGAAGATTTTGACTTCTTGGATTCCTATAAAAATATCATAGAAAAACTATCCGCAGCTTATCCAGGATCCGGAATTTTCATCCATAGCATTCTGCCCGTTACTTTAGAGTGGATAACGGATGAAGACATAAAGCGGGCAAACCGTTCCATCAAGAAATTGGCAGAGGAAACACGTGTTGAATTTCTGGATGTTTACAAACTCTTTATTGACACCAAAGGCAAGGCCGTGGAATCTTATCTCCTTGATGATGGAGTACACCTCAGCGACAAGGGCTATGCCGTATGGACCGGATCTTTAGAAAAAATAGTTAATTCATATACAAAAGATGATGGTAATAAAAACTCCGAAGAGGCTCCTGTTCACTGCCCTGTCTGCGGCAGGGAGCTTACAAGCAAACAACGCAAAGAAGGCGGCTGGAAATGCAGTTGCGGTGAGTTCATTCCCGAAGGGCTGGGGGTTAACTCATTTATGGGTTCCACCGATCGCATCAGACCTCATTACGACAAAAAGAGAACCGGTTTTTAGCTGAAACGCCACATAATGTCTACGGTTTTTGTCAGAAAATCTCCTACGGATTACAACTATCAAGCGTTGAAACCGGTTATCTTTGAGATAATGGATTCCGCTGTTGGTGGTGCAATACAAAAAAACAGCCGGGTCGTAATAAAGCCAAACCTACTTGCTCCAGCCACTCCTGATAAAGCGGTTGTCACACATCCTCTTATTGTAAAAGCGGTTGTTGAGTACCTGCTTGACAAAGGTGCTAAACCTCAGATTTCTGACAGCCCAGCCTCAGGCTCTATGATGAAAGTCTTAAAAAACAGTGGCATTATAAACGCTCTTGAGGGATTAAATGTCGAGTACAAGGAATTCAAGACATCAATATATTTTGATATCGGTAAACCATTTAAAAAGATATCGATTGCTGAAGATGCCTTAAATGCAGATATTTTTATAAATCTTCCAAAGCTCAAAACTCACACCCAGATGCTGCTCACACTCGGGGTTAAAAATCTTTTCGGCTGTATCGTAGGCTTGAAAAAACCGGAGTGGCACCTCCGGGCCGGAGTAGACAGGGAGATGTTTGCCGGACTTCTGGTGAAAATCCAGAAGGCGGTCAGCCCAACCATTACGATTCTAGACGGTATTTTGGCAATGGAAGGTCAGGGACCGGGAAAAAGCGGTAAACCGAGAAAACTTGGTGTAGTTATGGGCAGTAAAGATACCGTGGCAATCGATATTGTGGTATGCAGAATGCTGGGTATAAAACCTGATAATCTACTTACAAATAAAATAGCCGGTGAGGAAGGTTTTATAAAAGCTGATGAAATTATAATTAACGGTCACCTGCCTGAATTAAGGGATTTTAAATTTCCTGAGATAACCCCTATCGTATTTGGTCCAAAAAGAGCTCACGGCTTTATGCGCAGACACCTTGTACAAAGGCCTGTATGTGACAACTCCGCCTGTAAAATGTGCGGAGGATGCTGGAATTACTGCCCTGCCCGGGCAATAAAACCCGGCGGAATAAAAATACGGTTTGATTATGAAAAATGTATAAGATGCTACTGCTGCATTGAAGTCTGCCCGCATGGCGCATTAAGTGCGCATGAAACAATAACCGGTAAGATAACGAGAAAATTGCTGAAGATTAAATAATTACTTTTCCCGTTTGGCCAAACGATCGTATTTTTCGGTTCCTACGCATTCCTTGGCATGCGGACACCAGTCAACACATGTCGGCCCGATGAACTTCTTATTTATTTGGCCGCAGTGTTCGCATGTGGTTTCGGTTTCGTCCGACCATATTTCGAGCGTTTTACCACATCCTGAGCAAACAATTTCCTCGGGAAAGGGACTTCTTATTTCCTGGCTTCCAGGACAGCTTTCTTTAAACATACTTATATTTTACACCTAATAACAAAGCAGGTCCAATCATCATGATACCTGGTTTTATGTCTAAATCCATAATTTTAATTTGACAAGAGCTCGTTTTTTTGATCTTACCGCATGGACAAGTCTTGCACTCGCCCCTTAAACTAAAAATCTGCTATTATTTCTGTTATGTCAAAAACTATCTCTATCATAGGAGCAGGAGCTTGGGGAACCGCCCTTGCACATCTGCTTGGGTCAAAAGGCCTGCCGGTCAAACTCTGGGTACGCGAAAGCGACGTGTTTCTGCAGATACATGATACCGGATACAATAAAACCTACCTTCCCGGCATACGGTTGCCCTCGACGATCACGCCTACATCTTCGCTCGAAGAGGCGCTTTCCACCGCAAACATAATTATCGGTGTTATACCCACCCAGTTTATTAGATCAGTGTTCGGTAAAGCCGGGTCGTTTATTGCGAATAAGGCAACTCTTGTAAATGCATCAAAGGGAATAGAGAAAAAGACCCTTCTTACGGCAAGTGGAGTATTTAAGGAACTGCTTGGCGAACGTGTGAAACATGCCGTGTTGTCAGGTCCAAGCTTTGCAAAAGAAGTTTCCAGTAAAATTCCAACAGCTGTAAGCCTGGCAACTGAAAGCGAATCGGAAGCCGGACGGCTTCAGAGACTTTTTACCACCCCATACTTCCGGGTATACACAAACTCCGACCTGGTGGGCGCGGAACTTGGAGGTGCGCTTAAGAACGTTATAGCCATAGCAGCAGGCATATCCGACGGCCTGGGCCTGGGACATTCTTCCAGGGCGGCCTTGATAACTAGGGGTCTTGCAGAGATGACCAGGATAGGAGTAGCCTTAGGAGCAGATCAAAGAACCTTCTCAGGACTTAGCGGCCTGGGAGACCTTGTTCTGACTTGTACCGGCGAACTTTCACGCAACCGTACAGTTGGATTCAAACTCGGCTCAGGAATAAAACTCAAGGATATTCTTAACGGAATGAAAACAGTTGCGGAAGGCGTAGAGACATCCAGGTCGGCCTATGAGCTTTCTAAAAAGGTCGGCGCCGAAACGCCTATTATTACAGAAATATACAAGGTGCTCTACCAGAGAAAGTCCCCTGTCTCTGCTGTAAAGCATCTTATGGCCAGGCCTCCCAAGTCAGAATTTCATGGATGAGAACGCGCTTAAAGCTCTGCTAAAAGATGTCAGCTCCGGACGGGTTAGCACAAGCGACGCGCTTAAAAAGCTAAAACATCTTCCTTTTGAAAATCTTTCATTTGCACGTGTGGATCATCATCGACAACTGCGCCAGGGAATCCCCGAGGTGATCTTCGCGGAAAACAAAAGTCCTGAAGAAACCCTGGCCATAGCATCCACGATGTTGAAACGTTCCGGAAGACTCCTTGTTACACGCGCATCCGATTCCCATTATAAAGCTCTTGTTGCAGCGGCTCTGGATGCCGTAATTGAGTATAATGCTACAGCCGGTTGTATTGTGATCCATAGTAAAAAACGAAAGGCTGGAAGAAAAGGGAATATTCTTATTATGACGGCAGGGACATCAGACATCCCCGTGGCCGAAGAGGCGGCAGTCACAGCCGGGTTTCTGGGAAGCCGGGTAACCACTGTTTTTGATGTAGGCGTAGCCGGACTCCACCGTATAGTCGATAAGCTGGACCAGCTTAGTAAAGCACGTGTGGTGATCGTTGTGGCAGGTATGGAAGGAGCGCTGCCCTCGCTGGTTGGAGGACTCGTAAGCTGTCCGCTAATTGCAGTACCGGCATCGGTAGGCTATGGAACGAGCCTCGGAGGGCTCACAGCGCTACTTGCCATGCTGAACTCCTGTGTGCCCGGAATCGCGGTTATGAATATTGATAACGGCTTCGGCGCCGCCTGTCTGGCGCACAAGATCAATATAATGTAAGAACGGGACTATAGTCTTCGCTTAGTCGTTTTTACGCAACTTCTTCATGGCCTGAAGCGCCGCCATCACCCCTTCGCCGACGGATGTCGCAATCTGCATACCTCCGCAGGTAACATCCCCGGCAGCGTAAACTCCCGGGATATTGGTTTCCTGTTCCCTGTTGACTATAACGCAATCTCTCTGGTTGAGATTGATTCCAGCTCTCTGAAGCAGCTTACCGCTTGGAACGTGCTGTATGATGAAAAGGGCATCCGTTTCAATAAAATCGCCGCCATCCTCATTTTCTATTATTATCTTTTCAACAGACGAATCACCCTGTACAGATTTTATTCTGGTATCCGGCAACATGCTTATTCCCTTTGCCTTTGCAACCTCACGCAATTGTTCCGGACATTTCACTTTTTTGCAGTAAGAAACAAGGATCACGTCGCATCCGAGCTGTTTGAGCATGAGTGCATCTTCAACAGCGTCATGGTCGTTACCATACACCACAACTTTCTTACCTGCGTAAAAAGCTCCGTCACAAACAGCGCAGTATGAAACCCCCATTCCAAGAAACCGATCTTCATTTTCTATCTGGACCTTATGGCCGCCTCTTCCGGTCGTCAGGATAACCACATCGGCTGTTATTATTTCACTCCTGGTAGTGACCATTTTAGGATCAATCCCAAGTCCATACTCTATTACGTCCGACTGCAGGATTTCTGCCCCAAAACTTCTTGCCTGCTCTTCAAATAATCCAAGCAGTTCTGAACCGCTTATGGATTTAAATCCAGGATAGTTTTCTACTTTGTGAGCCAACTCCAGGGCGGATTTAGCCTTGCCTTTTACCACTAGGGTCTGCTTATTTGCCCGGGCTGTATATATAGCTGCTGCAAGACCTGCAGGCCCTGATCCGACAATCAACACCTCTGTTTTAAGTTCCTTCTGCATTAAAATCTCCTTAAATTAATTTACACTCAGAGCATTATAGTCATCCCTGCTCAATATTAAGTCTTATTATAGACCACTTAAACACCATCTTGTCTGCATCTCGTATGAATGTGCCAGGCTTTTCAAATTATTTTCAAGTTATTTTCAAGTTATTTTCTTGACATCCCGATATAAAGGTATATAAAATTTTCACAATTATTATTGTTTAAAGAGGTAGCCGATGGCCTACAGAATTCTTCTTGCGGACGACAGTATTACAATTCAAAAAGTGGTTGAACTTATTCTCTCCGAAGAAGACGTGGAGATCAAGCCTGTCAATGATGGCATGGAAGCGCTTGAAAGCCTGAGTGAAGTAAAGCCTGATATCGTTCTTGCCGACATTGAAATGCCTAGATTAGATGGGTACGAGCTCTGTGAAAAGATAAAAAACAATCCGGCAACCGCTTCCATCCCTGTTATTTTGCTTGCCGGAGCCTTTGAACCTTTTGATGAAGGCCGCGCACGCGCTGTAGGCGCTGATGATTTTCTTATCAAACCTTTCGACTCTTCCGACCTGCTTGGCAAGATAGAAGCGATAAATCCAATTGTAAAAGATAAGACGCCTGATATAAAAGAAGAGCCTGCGGAAGAAAGTGTATTACTGGGAGAAGATACATCCGAAGTTGAGTCAAAACCGGACTGGGAGACACCTCAGGAAGAAAAAGCTATACATTTAGAAGAAGATGTTACACCTCAGGAAGAAGGACCTGAGGAAAAAGCCGAAGAAGTCTTACCCCTTGAAGAAGAAGAAAAAGAAGAAGAAAAGCTTGCTTCTGAAACCGCTTGGAACCTAGCCGGGGAACAACTTACGGAAGCTGAAGAACCTGTTATGGAGTCTGGAGTTTCTGAAGAAATCACTCAAAAAGTTACTGAAGATTTTTCTGAAGAAACCATCGAAGAACACCTTGAAAAAGATGTTGAAAAAGGTATTGAAAGAGATATTGAGGAAGATATTGAGGAAGATATTGGAGAGCCTGAATCCATAGAAGCAGATGCACTTGGTAATAACATTGCCGGCGACGAATGGACTGTAAGGACCGAAGAGGCTACATCATCAGAATTTATCAGCAGTGAACAGGCAACACCTGAGGCCGAAATCATACTTGAAGCTGTAGAGGCAGACCCTGACATGCCGGTGAACGCCGAGGCCGAAGTGGTTAGACTTGCAGAAGGGCTTGGAGCAGAAGAGGAATTTGTGCAAATGGCAGAGCAAAACCGGGAAACTGTTCCAGAGCTTAGCCGTGATGAGGTAACCTCGATTGTACAAGAGTCTGTTTCTTCCATACTTCCTGACAGCGCCAGTATTGAGGAAGCCGTCAGATCAGCAGTATTTGAATCCGTACCCGAAAAATCAGCAATTGATGAATATATCCGTGAATCCGTACCTGTGGTAAACAGGGAGGACGTAATGTCGCTGGTGCGTGAGTCGGTTGCATCGATGCTGCCTGACGGCCAGGGCATTGAAGATGCCGTAAAATCAGCCATAAACGGGGCTCTGCCCGAAAAATCAGCAATTGATGAATATATCCGTGAATCCGTGCCTGTGGTAAACAGGGAGGATGTAATGTCGCTGGTGCGTGAGTCGGTTGCATCGATGCTGCCTGACGGCCAGGGCATTGAAGATGCCGTAAAATCAGCCATAAACGGGGCTCTGCCCGAAAAATCAGCAATTGATGAATATATCCGTG
>JALUUO010000102.1 GCA_027021335.1 Nitrospirota bacterium | reverse complement strand
GTCGCATAAATCAACAGCTTTCGTAAGATTTTTAACGATTTCCGGTGTTTATTATACCATAAACATGGCAACTTTTACCAATTAAAACAAGGACTTGGATAGTTTTTCAGGGACGACTAAAGTAAAAGACCGGACAAAAAAACTAGCCATTGATAATCATTCCGTCGACCATTCGTATAATGCGGTCGCACCTGTCAGCCAGGGACTCATTGTGGGTGACGATAACAAAGGTTGTCTCCGATTCCTTGTTGAACTGTCTTAGCAGATCGAACACTTCATCCCCGGTATGGGTATCCAGGTTTCCTGTTGGTTCATCGGCTAGGACCAGGCAGGGTGAGGTGACCAGTGCTCTGGCGATTGCCACTCTCTGTTGTTCGCCTCCTGAAAGTTCGCCGGGTTTATGGCCTTTTCGTCCAGCAAGTCCGACTTTCTCCAGCAGCTCTTCGGCATGTTTTCGCTCGGCGTCGCCTCTTCTGCCTCCTACCATTAAGGGCATCATTACGTTTTCGAGGGCTGTAAAGTCTGAAAGCAGGTAATGAAACTGGAAGACAAAGCCGATATTGCGGTTCCTGAAGGCCGGCAGTGCGTTTTCATGTAGCTTAAATATGTTCTTGCCATTAAGAAGCACACTGCCGGAAGTCGGTTTATCCAGTCCGCCCATTATATGCATGAGAGTGCTCTTTCCGGCTCCGGATGGTCCCATGATGCTTACAAACTGCCCTTTTTCTACCTTAAGGTTGACTTCTTTCAAAGCCTCAAGACTGCGGCCGCCGAGCAGGAAGGTTTTGTACAGATCATGTACCTGGATCACGGCAGGTTCTTTTTAAGGTCTTTGATCTTTTCGAGCCCCTCGGCTGATTTTTCGACGACTTCTTTCACCTCGTCCGCGGTTTCCGCGGTCTCGTCCAGTTTTTCCTTTATTGTTTTCCCTGCTTCTTCGCTTTGCTCGCCTAACCAGCGAAACTTACTGCCGCCGCCGGTTACGGCAAAATATACCGCTACAATACCCAGTAGAATCAGCAGCAAAATGATTCTCTTAACAAACTTTATCATTTAATTAACTCCTTCTTAATTGCTCGTTACATTTTTAATCTTGAACCAAAACTCTGAAGTCTCTGAACTTGAGTACTTAAACTTCTTTTACTCAACCTTATTCGTATCTCAGAGGTTCGATAGGGTCCAGCTTCGCCGCTTGCATGGAAGGGTATATTGTTGCTAAAAAGCTGATCAACATAGCGGCTGCAGCTACAACTATAAAATCAATCGATCTCATTTGAACCGGAAGATGATCTAAATAATAAACATCTGCAGGAAGCGAGATCAACTCCGTTTCTTTAAGAAACCAGCAGAGGCCATAGCCCCCGATAAGACCTGAAACCGTTCCTACAAGGCCTACTATAAGCCCCTGAGTTATGAAAATTGTCATTATTCCGGTTTTGGTAGCTCCCATTGTTTTTAGAATTGCGATGTCCCGGCTTTTTTCTATTACTATCATCACCAAACTGCTTACAATATTAAAGGCTGCTACAAGCACTATCAGCACAAGTATGAGAAACATGACGATTTTTTCGAGTTTAAGAGCGGCAAACAGGTTTCTGTTCATCTGTATCCAGTCGCGGCTGTAGTATGGAAACCCCAGTTTTTCCTGAATTCTTTCGGAAACCTCTTTTGCTTTATATATATCGTCAAGTTTCAACTGCACACCGGTAACGCTGTCTTTCATGTTCAGAAAATCCTGAGCGCTTTTTATGTCTATATAAGCCAGACCGGCGTTATATTCGAACATCCCGACTTCAAACAGGCCCGTAACCCGGAATCCCTTTACCCGCGGGATCATACCGATAGGCCCCATCGCTCCAAGCGGCGATATCATGTTTACCCTATCTCCCAGATGAACACCTAGTATACGGCTTAGTTCCGTGCCTATTACAATGCCTGGAAGCTTTTTATCACCGCTTTCAGGCAAAGATTTGCCGTTTAGATCTCCACTATCAGGACCGGCTCCTACACTGAAATTCAACGAACCCTTTACGAGATTCTCAAGAAGATCACTTGTCCTGACCTCCAGCTCCGGATCAATACCTCTTAGTGCCACGCCGTGCACCCTGTCTCCGGAACCGAGCATTACCTGGCCGAGGATAAAGGGGGAGTATGCTATTACGTGGGGCTCGCCATCCACGGCTTTGGCCACGCGGGCGTAATCTTTGATACTACCGCTGTATTCCATGACAATCACATGGGCGCTTACGCCAAGGATTTTTTTCCTCAGATCTTCCTGAGCCCCGGTCATAACTGCCAGCACCGTTACAAGCGCCATAACTCCCAGAGCCACTCCGGCTATGGATATGGCGGTATTTACCGAGATGGAACGGTTTCTCCTTTTTGCCCGTAAGTATCTAAATCCGATGAATACTTGGTATGGAAGGCTCATTACGCCTCGGGCTTAAGTTGAGGGAAGAGTATAACGTCACGTATGGACGGAGAGTCGGTAAGAAGCATAACCAGTCGGTCGATACCGATTCCTGCTCCGGCTGCGGGCGGCATGCCGTATTCAAGAGCTCTTAGAAAGTCATCGTCCATCAGGTGAGCTTCGTCATCGCCTTTTTCCCGGTCCGCCACCTGGTCATGGAAGCGGTTTTTTTGTTCAAATGGATCATTCAGCTCTGAAAATGCGTTTGCGATTTCCCGTGCGGCAATGAAAAGCTCGAACCGCTCGACAAGGCGCGGTTCATTCTTTTTGCGCTTAGCAAGAGGACTCAGCTCTACCGGATGATCTATTACAAACGTTGGTTGAATAAGCGATGGTTCTATAAGTTCCGAGAATATTTCATCCAGGGCTTTGCCAAGCGAGTGAACATCGTCAAGAGCAACACCTTTACCAATAGCCCATTTTTTTGCTTCAGCCAGGTCGGAAAGAGCTTTTTCCGGCATGCCTGCCTCGATAAGAGCATCCACCATACGAACCCGCGGCCATGGCGGAGTTAGGTCAATGTTGTTATCCCCATACCTGATGCTCAATGTTCCAAGTGTTTCTTTCACAACACCGGTAATAATCTCCTCCATCAGATCCATCATTTCCGTGTAGTCTGCATATGCCATGTAGAATTCAACCATTGTGAACTCAGGGTTGTGGCGTGTTGATATTCCCTCGTTTCTGAAGTTCCGGTTGATCTCATAAACACGCTCAAACCCTCCTACAAGAAGACGCTTGAGATATAACTCCGGGGCTATTCTAAGAAAAAGATCCAGTCCTAGTGCGTTGTGGTGGGTTTTGAAAGGGCGGGCAGTAGCGCCACCCGGAATGGGCTGCATCATCGGAGTTTCGACTTCCATGAATCCCTTGGCATCTAGAAAATTACGTAGACAACGTATGATTCTGCTTCGTGTCCTGAAGGTGTTTCTTACTTGAGGGTTTACGATCAGGTCCACGTATCGCTGCCGATAACGGGTTTCGATATCCGTAAGTCCATGCCATTTCTCGGGCAGAGGACGCACGGACTTTGTAAGAAGCCGGTAAGATGATATATTTATGGTAAGTTCGTTTGTCTTTGTTCTAAATAATATACCGTTCAGACCGATAATATCCCCGATATTCAGCTTTTTAAATAGTTTAAAATCATCACCCAGCTTATCTTTCTGAAAGAAAATCTGTATTTTGCCGGAGCTGTCCTGCAGATGCGCAAATGCGGCCTTTCCAAAGCTTCTTATGGCTACAATTCGTCCTGCAATCGAACATTTTATCCCATTTGACTCAAGCTCTTCGGCAGAAGTGTCCGAGTATTTCTGGATCAGCTCTTCAGCCGTATTTTCAACCTTGTAGGGCCGGCTGCTGTAAGGATCCATCTGCATCTGACGGATCTCTTCTATAGTTTTAATTCTCTGCTTAATTATTTCATTGTATTCTTCCACTTAAACTCCTTTTAAATTCTCATTTAGCAGTTTACCGTTTTTTTAGACCAACAAGTCGTCCTCTTCCGGCTGGTGGCGGCGTTTGAGCTTTTCCGGCTTCCACGTACTAAATGCAAAAGCCAGCGCAACGACCAGGCAGATGAGCATCCAACCCACGCCATAGATAATCAGCTGATCCGTAGGATAATCGCCGTAGTTTTTATCCAGGTCACCTGCCAGCGACAGGTAGAGAAAGTAGCCGAGCAACCCCGGGGTTGTGTAGCGGATAAGTACGTTCCATATAGCTGGAATACTGGTGCCTCTACTGTTTATATAGCTTTGCAGCTTAGATGCTTTAAACACCCATCCGATTATCATGCACTCAAGTAAACCGCCCAGTACGAGTCCGTAGTTTGTGATGAAATGATCGGCTATGTCCAGGAGGTAAAGACCGGCGCGGGTGGTAAAGACGAGGCTGCCCAAAAAACCTGTAACACATATCAGGGTCACAACAAGGTTTCGGGGCCAGTCGAACTTGTCCGTAACAGAGCAGGTGAACGCCTCTACGAGCGAGACTCCGGAGGTAATACCTGCAATTACAAGCATGAGAAAGAAGAGCACACCAAACAGGACATTAAAACTAGGAAGCATGGCTATGGCTTTTGGATAGATGACAAAGGCCAGTTGCGGCCCGCCTTTTATTGCTTCCTCAAAAGGCACTCCCTGGCTCTGGGCCATAAAGCCCACGATGCCGAAAACGGCAAAGCCTGCGATAAATGAATAGAGACAGTTAATAATGGATGTAATATAGGCGTTTTTACTTATATTACTCTTGTCAGGAAGATAGCTTGCGTAGGTGATCATGATTCCAAATCCAAGGGAAAGGGTGAAGAATATCTGGCCGAATGCGGCTGTCCAGACCTTTCCGGCTTCGCTTCGTACAGAAGCATCCATCGAGAAAATATTGATTTTTGACCAGTCTGCGTGCAGATAATGTTTTAAAATCGCATCTGATGCACCATCCAAAAAGAGGGTCCATAAGACGATTATAATAGTAAGCAGAAACATGATTGGCATAAAGATCATGCTTGCCCTTTCAATTCCGTGACGAATGTCTCTGAAGCAGATCATCCAGCAAAGCACCCAAACCAGCAGAGTGGAGAAGGCTATCGGAACTCTTACCCCTCCGAAATCAGATGCTGATTCCGAGATCTGAAGAAACTGTTTGAAGAAAAACCCCTGTGTGTCAGTTCCCCAGGAAAGTTTGAAGGCGTAGAACAGGTAGTTCACACACCATCCGATTACCACGGAATAGTAGAGCATTATTCCAAACATAGCAACTACCGGCATCCACCAGCCAAGCCACTCAAACCGGCCGCCTATTCTGGCAAAGCTGAGCGGAGATGAGCCTTTTTCACGGTGTCCAATGCCGTACTCCAGTATCATTATAGGTATACCGGCGATAATAAGTGCGACCAGGTATGGAACCAGAAATGCGCCGCCCCCGTGCTGGTGGGCCATATAGCTGAAACGCCATATGTTTCCAAGGCCGATGGCTGATCCGACAGCGGCAAAGAGAAACCCTGCATTCGACTTCCAACTACTTCTGTTATGGGTCATATCCCTCCTTCTTGAAATGATTTCGGGTCTTGTTAAGAAACAAAATTATAGCAGAAGTTCGATGGTTCTCCCAAATAGAGGTATAATATCTCACTGGTTTCTGTATCATAGAGAGGCAAATTAAAATGTCTGTTAATCACCCCAGGATTCTAAGAGAAAAAAAGACCATACAGGCTATGCTGAAGATATATTGTAACAACTTCCATGGAACTCATAAGGAACTTTGCCTGGACTGTGCTGAGCTTTTGAATTATGCCAGGTTGCGACTTGACAGGTGTCCGTTTCAGGAGAATAAAACAACTTGTGCCGACTGCCATGTACATTGCTACAAGCCGATGATGAAAAAGAAGATAAGGTCTGTTATGAAATATTCCGGCCCACGCATGCTTCTGAAACATCCACTTTTGGCTCTTTTTCATTTTATTGATGGAAGGAGAAAACTGTAAATAATTTGATATGTTCGTTTGACAGTTGCTTGTGTTGGCATTGTTAAAAAGCTATAGATAGCTTAAACCAGCACATTCCCAGGTAGGTGCTAATCATGATGAACTGCCCGAAATGCCGTTCTCAAGAATCTGTTAAGGACGGCCGCAGCGCTTAAAGTTGTGGAGATGGATGAAATGCACACCTATATTGATGAACTCGTAAAAAGTCTTAATCTCGCAACCATTTTATTTTATTGAAAAAACATGCAATTTGTGCTTGCATTTACTGATTTGATTATGGTAGAATAGTTGAATAAATTCAATAGGTTACCGGA
>JALUUO010000101.1 GCA_027021335.1 Nitrospirota bacterium | reverse complement strand
ATTCCAAGTTATCGAATAATTACCGCGAAAAATAGAAAGTTGAAGGAGGCAAGCTGATTATTCACTAACGACATTTAGGGAATTCTAATTGTCGTTGCTCGAGAATTATACTTGACGTTTTACAGATTTAGTTTGTCCGTGTTTTGAATGGTAATATAATCATCTTTCCCATCAAAATAAAAAGACTGATCGATCAATCCTGATACATACTCAGCACCGTTCATTTCCTCTCCATTGCTTATGCCAAGTTCATCATTCGCATTTCCGTCACCAGGCCACCATCCTACTAACCCGTTAAATGGTTGAACACAATCAGCCCTAGAGGGATGAACTAAGCTTGGGATATCTTTGTTTTTTGTTGTAGTTCCACACCCAATAATTAACAATATCAGTAAAGTTGCAACAACCAATTTGTTCATATTAAACCTCCTATTTTGAATCGAACGTTTTAGCTAACTTGCCGCAGGATTGCGGGGCACTAACTTTAACTAACCAAAAAACTTTGTGCGGGCTTCCAAATTTGAAAAACCGCACAGCCCCTGCGGTCAAGTTGAGGCAAGGGTGTGTGCCCGGCATGGGCATGATCTTATGGGGTGTAAGTCCCCTGTACATTTTCCAGGAAGGAGGCAAAGTTGTCAACTTTAAAAAGTACTAGTGTCAAGCCAAAATAGAAATGTCCTGCCGAAATAAAAAAAGGTTACAGCGTATGTTAACGGCTGTAACCTTTTCTAGTTTCTAGTTGTCTAGATTATGGTAGCGGGGAGAGGATTTGAACCTCTGACCTTCGGGTTATGAGCCCGACGAGCTACCGAACTGCTCCACCCCGCGATAAACTCCTAATTTTACAATAACCAACGCTTCGTGGTCAAGAAAGCTGTTGCAATAAATTATATTCGACTATTCCGCGGCTGGCGCTACAGGTTTAGCAGTTGGTACGGCGGTATCTGCTGCCGGTTCTACAGGTTGTGCTTCTCCGGCTGATTCCGGCTCAGTTGATTCCAGGTCTGCCGGGCCCTCTGATACAGGACCGCTCTCGCTTTCACCAAATAGCTGATCTGCAGGGGGAGTAGCAAAAGGTTTCTCATCAAGCGCAGCCGGTATTGTCTGCTTTGGAATAACGGTTTCAGTTTTAGAGGCCATAAGGGCCAGGCTGAAAGACGTAATCATAAAGACGATAGCTGCGCCTGTAGTCAGCTTGGATAAAAATGTGGCTGCTCCGCGGGCACCGAAAATAGTCTGGGTCGACCCGCCAAAAGCCGCACCCATTTCAGCTCCCTTTCCTGTCTGTAAAAGCACTACCATGACCAGGAAAATACATGCTGTTATGTGTATTGTTAAAAATAAGTAATACATTAAATTATATCAGGTAACCTTTAAAGTATCTCCGGTTTTGCGCTTTAAGCGCTTATGCCGCTTGAAAATTAACCAACCTGGCAAAGCTGTCGGCCTTAAGGCTGGCGCCACCCACCAGCGCTCCGTCAACTTCCGGTTCCGCCATAAGACTATCTATGCTGTCGGGCTTTACACTGCCACCGTAAAGAATTCGTATCGAGTCTGCACTGTTGTCTCCCCAGGCACTTCGCAGCCACGAACGAATGAAGGCATGAGCCTCGTTTGCCTGTTCGTCAGTCGCTTTCATGCCTGTGCCTATTGCCCAAACAGGTTCATAGGCTATGCTGATAAGAGTGTTAGAGATTTCTTTAAGACCCTCGGTAAGCTGTTTTTCCAGAACCTTAAAGGTAACACCGCTTTTTCTCTCCTCCAGTGACTCGCCTATACACATTATTGTGTGAAGGCCATGCTGCACAGCCGTTTTTATTTTTCTGTTTACAGTCTCATCTGTTTCACCGAAGTACTGGCGGCGTTCCGAATGGCCGATTATTACGTGACTGCATCCTGCATCTTTAAGCATTAATGGTGAGACCTCTCCTGTATATGCGCCTTTGTTTTCCCAGTGCATATTTTGTGCGGCAAGTGCCACTTTCGTGCCCTTCAGATGCTCTGCCACAGAACCCAGAGATGTAAATGCCGGGGCTACGACAACATCCACGGACGTGTTGTCTTTGATTTGTGCTAGAATGCCGCTAACCAGTTCCGATGCTTCCGGAACAGTCATGTGCATTTTCCAGTTGCCGGCTATTATAGGTTTTCTCACAACTTGTTATTTTATTTAGATAGAAGATATTAAGTCAAGCTGTATGTTTTTTATACCCGTATCTGTCCTTGACCAAGAACGATAAATTTTGTTGATGTCAGTTCTTCAAGACCCATAGGGCCTCTGGCGTGAAGTTTTGTTGTTGAAATTCCGATTTCTGCGCCCAGTCCAAACTCGAACCCGTCATTAAAACGGGTTGATACATTAACCATAACCGCTGAAGCATCCACTTCTCTTAAAAACCGCATGGCATTGGCATAGCTTTCGGTAACAATGGTTTCTGTGTGAAGTGAGCCGAACTCTGCGATGTGTTCCATAGCTTCCTCGATGCCACTGACAACACGGCAGTTTACCACCATATCCAGGTACTCTTTATGATAGTCATCAGTTTCGACCGGTTTTACTGAAGCGTCTAACTTCATGGTTTTATCACAGCCTTTTACTGTTACACCGGCATCTGCAAAGCGCTTGAGTATTTTGGGAAGGAACTGCGCTGCCACTGACTGGTCCACAAGCATAGATTCCATGGCGTTACAGGTGCCGGGCCTCTGGGTTTTTGCATTAAAACATATATTTTCGGCCATATCCAAGTTCGCTTTGGCGTCGACATAGACATGACAGACCCCTTTATAGTGGCGAAGCACCGGAATTTTTGAGTTTTCAGTAACCGCCCGGATCAATCCTTCTCCGCCCCGGGGAATAATTACGTCAATGTAATCATCAAGCTTGAGCAGGTCCATTACAGCCTGGCGGTCGGTTGTATCTATAAAACCAATCGCATCCGCAGGAAATCCCTGGGATTCAGCCGCTTCTTTTAGAAGCGCTATTATTGCCTTGTTGGAGTTAATGGCTTCAGAGCCGCCCTTTAGTATTACGGCGTTTCCGGCTTTAAGGCAGAGCGCTGCTGAGTCCGCCGTTACATTCGGGCGTGACTCAAATATGAATCCGATTACTCCAAGAGGCACCCGCATTCTGCCTACCGACATACCATTTGGCCGCTGCCGTACTTTTAATATTTCTCCCACAGGGTCAGGCAGCGCCGCAATTTCACGAAGCCCCAACGCCATCTGCCTGATTCGAGGTTCGTTTAGCTCAAGTCTATCGAGAATTGATGTACTGAGACCCGCTTGTCTTCCGGCTTCAAGGTCTTTCTTGTTTTCCTGTATCAGGTTATCCTTGGATGTCTCAAGGACGTCAGCCATTTTTAGTAACGCAAGGTTTTTAGCCTCGGCGTTCATCTTGCCAACAACCCGGGCAGCCGATTTGGCCTTAGCGGCTTTTTCCAGCACGTAGCTTTTAATATCCATAAAATCAGCAACCAGCCTTAATCTAAGTTTTGCTAAGATACAAGTTTAAATTTTAAAATACATGACCTTAGAGTGTCAAAACAAGTTTATTTTAACTGTATCTTGAATTGTTCTTGTAAAATAAAGGCCGAAACCCTATAATGCATTTAATGACCGAACAATATTATTTTGATTTTTTTAACCGCCGCAAAACCGGATCTGTGTTTTGCGTGAAATTATTACAGTTGTTACAGGTTGTCTGCCTGCTATTGCCTGTGGCTTTTTCTTCAGGGTGCGCAACCGGAGGAGACACGAGTGCTTCTTTGTCAAAGCGTCTTATGTTTTATCCCGAGGCTAAGTATCTTACTGCCGAGGGAATAGGTCAGTCGGAAGCGGAGGCCAAAAACATAGCGCTTTCTGAGTTGTCCAGGATTTTCGAAGCAAAGGTTCTGAGCGAAACTTCCGATGTAATGGTTTCGCTTTATACCGACAAGGATGGCAAAAAGAGCGAAGTTTTTACTCAACAAGCCCAAGCCAAGGTTCGCGTGACATCCGGAGTTGCTTTTGAGGGTGTTCGCACAAAAGAGACATGGTTTGACAAGACCGACAAAAAATACCATGCTTTGGCTGTGCTGAAAAGGGCTGAGGCCGGTGCAGCCTGGTTGGCAAAGGTAAATGATCTGGACAACAAAATACGCGCGGAACTCCTGGCAATAGAATCTGTTCAAAGCCGCTTTTTGCTATTTCGTGGTTACCGGCGTGTCGAGGATTTGTGGGTAGAAAGAGCTGTATATGCATCCAGGATTAGGGTGATTGGTGGAACCGTACCGGTCCCGGATTATAATATGAGTGAAGTGCTGGCCAAGATGGCGCAGGTTCGTTCGGAAATTGCCGTATTTTTTGAACTGACCGGTGATAATGCGGAGATATTGCAATATGAAATTGTTGCTGCGCTCATAAAATTGGGGTTTAAGGTAGCTCCTGACCGCGAGTCTTCAAGTATACTGATTTCCGGACAAATCAAGGTTCATCCGCTGGAAATGAGTAATCCCGGTTGGCAATTTGCAGGGGCGGAAGCAGGGGTTGTGCTTAAGGATCTTACAACAGGAAATGAGGTCGGTTCTGTTTCAAAAGAGGCCCGTGCGGCACACCTGGAATTCAGGGGAGCTGTTAGAAGGGCTGTTAGAAAGGTTGCCGGTGAGGTCTCAAGGGAACTCCTTCTGCTCTTTAAATAATTTAAACATGATGTATAGTTATATACATATTTGTGCTCTATGTTTTACCCTCTTCGCCCTTTGTCTTTCGCCTCTTGCCTATTAGATTTATGAGTATGCTTCACTTCTATAGAGTTCCTGCACTGTCTACTTCGTCCAACCAGAGGCTGCTTGACGCGGTGCGTCGGGAAATTTCGCCCGGTGTAGTTCGGATAGATACAGAATTATGCTTTAACGTAGAAGTAAACGAGCCATTATCCAAAGATGACCTACGTATTATGGCCTGGCTTCTTTCGGAACCTTTTAATTCCAACGGATTTTCTGACACGACCTTCCTGGGTAATGAAACTTCCGTGTTTGAGGTCGGTCCACGTATGAATTTCACCACGGCTTGGTCATCGAATGCTGTGTCGGTATTTCGTGCTTGCGGGCTGAATAAAGTTGAGCGTATCGAGCGTTCAAGACGTTTTCGGCTCTCTTTTTCTGCAGGTACGAAGTTAAGCGAGGTACAAAAAGAGCTCTTTCTTGCCATGGTCCACGATAAAATGACCGAGGTTCCCTATCCAGCTTTACTACAGACATTTGATGTGGGCATAACACCTGAGCCTGTGTTCATTGTTCCGGTAATGGAGGAAGGCAGGGCAGCTCTGGAACGTATTAACAGGCAGATGGGATTGGGCTTTGACGAATGGGACCTGGATTATTACACGCGGCTTTTTTCGGAAAGTATAGGAAGAAACCCGACCAACGTAGAATGTTTTGATATGGGCCAGTCTAACTCTGAACACTCCAGGCATTGGTTCTTCAGCGGAGAGTTAACCATCGATGGCGTGAAGATGCCGGAGAGTCTCCTTAGTGTTGTTAAAGATACATACCGTGCCAATCCCAATAACTCTGTTATCGCTTTTAGCGACAATTCAAGCGCAATAAAGGGATTTGCGGTTCGGACTATTCTGCCCTTAAAACCGGGATTGCCGAGTCCGTTTGAAGAGAAGGGTAGAATATATCATGTAATTTTTACGGCTGAAACACATAACTTCCCTACGGGCGTTGCTCCGTTTCCGGGAGCTGAAACCGGTACCGGTGGAAGGATCCGGGATGTACAGTCTATAGGCAGGGGCGGACTGGTTGTAGCGGGCACCGCGGCCTACTGCGTGGGTAACCTTCGCATACCTGGATATGAATTGCCATGGGAAAATAAGGAGTTTTCTTATCCGGCTAACCTGGCGTCTCCTCTTGATATAGAAATTGAAGCCAGTAACGGCGCTTCCGACTATGGAAACAAGTTCGGTGAGCCCGTGATTCAGGGGATCACAAGGTCTTTTGGTCTGCGGTTGCCTACCGGAGAAAGGAGAGAATGGATTAAGCCGATAATGTTTACCGGCGGTATCGGCCAGATCGATGCCTGCCATCTGGAAAAGCAGGCTCCAGAGCCCGGTATGTGGGTGGTTAAGGTGGGTGGTCCGGCTTACAGAATCGGTATGGGAGGTGGAGCGGCATCCAGCATGATCCAGGGTGAAAATGTGGCGGACCTGGACTTCAACGCTGTCCAACGCGGCGATGCCGAGATGGAGCAGAAGATGAATCGCGTGATCCGGGCATGTGTTGAGCTTGGCGAGCAGAATCCCATAATAAGTATTCATGACCAGGGTGCCGGTGGAAACTGTAACGTGATTAAAGAGATCATCTATCCGGCTGGTGCAAGGCTGGATGTAAGGGATATACAGGTAGGTGATCACACGTTATCTGTGCTTGAGATATGGGGCGCAGAGTATCAGGAAAATAATGCGCTTCTGCTTCGTCTGGAGCAGGTGCCCATGTTTGAGGCGATCTGTAAACGGGAAAAAGTGCCGTTTTCTCTTATAGGCAGAATCACCGGCGACGGTCGTGTTGTCCTCTATGATCGGGCGGACGGGTCAACCCCTGTTGATCTCGACCTGGAAAAAGTGCTGGGCGAAATGCCGAGAAAAAACTTTGACCTGGTCAGAATCCCAAGCAGACTGACACCGCTTTCACTTCCTGACGGGCTTACGGTTAAGGACGCACTCGATCGGGTGTTTCGGCTTTTATCCGTGGGCTCAAAAAGATTTCTTACAAGCAAGGTCGATCGTTCGGTTACCGGGCTTATTGCAAGGCAGCAATGTGCCGGACCATTACAGCTTACGGTGTCTGACGTGGCAGTAATTGCTCAGTCGCATTTCGGAACTACGGGAGCTGCCACGGCAATAGGCGAACAGCCCATAAAAGGACTTTTAGATCCCGCGGCAATGGCCAGAATGAGCGTTGGTGAAGCGCTGACTAATATTGTCTGGGCGGCAGTTACCGGGTTGGAGGATATTCGCTGCTCTGCTAACTGGATGTGGGCTGCGAAGCTTCCGGGCGAAGGTGCCGCTCTTTATGACGCTGCCGTTGCGATGCGGGATATCATGATAGAACTAGGCATAGCAGTGGATGGCGGCAAGGATTCGCTTTCTATGGCTGCCTTGGTCAAGAGCTTTAAAAAGGGTTTTAGCAAAGGTGAGGGCAAAGACAGTGAGACCGTAAAGTCGCCAGGCACACTTACAATATCCGCCTATGTAACTTCGCCTGATGTTACCCTGACAGTGACACCTGACATAAAACGACCTGGTAAGGGCAGGTTATATTTTATCGATCTCTCTGAAGGCCAAAACCGTCTTGGAGGATCGGCCTTGGCCCAGGTTTTCGAGCAAATAGGGGATGAGCCTCCTGACATTGAAGATCCAAACCTGTTGAAACGAGCTTTTGGCGTAGTTCAAGAACTGCTTAAGGAGCGTCTTATCCTTTCAGGCCATGACCGGTCGGATGGAGGACTGGTCACCACACTTTTAGAGATGGCTTTTGCCGGAAACTGCGGTATTAATATAGATATTTCAGGCTTATCTAATAATAGTAGCGATGTGTTGTCACTGCTTTTTTCGGAAGAACTCGGCCTTGTGGTAGAGATCGCCCCTGAGCAGGAAAAACAGGTTTTTACGCGTTTTAAGGCCGCAGGTGTTTCCTGTGTTTGTTTGGGAGATGCTGTGAAGGAGCAAAAAATCCTGATTCGTTATAAAGATAAAGTGGTTCTGGATGAAAGCATGATAGGTCTTCGCGATCTGTGGGAAGAGACAAGTTTTCGCCTGGAGGTGTTTCAAACAGACCCTGAGCTGGCCCGGGAGGAGCAAAGAAATATCCGCTCTAGAAAAGGGCCGGACTATCTGGTTTCATTTATGCCCGAACCGACACCTGAGAGTGTAATGTATGCCGAGAATAAGCCGAGGGTCGCTGTTATTAGAGAAGAGGGCAGCAATGGAGACAGGGAGATGACATCCGCCTTTTACCTTGCCGGGCTTGAGCCATGGGATGTAACTATGACCGACCTTCTTAACGAACATGTCCGTTTGTCGGACTTTCGTGGAGTGGTCTTTGTTGGCGGTTTTAGTTACGCCGATGTGCTTGATTCGGCTAAGGGTTGGGCCGGAGCCATTCGCTTCAACAGAGGCTTGTGGCATCAATTCCAGGAGTTTTATCTTAGGCAGGATACCTTCAGCCTGGGTGTCTGTAACGGCTGCCAGCTCATGGCTCTTCTGGGTTGGATCCCGGGTTTTGATCTGCCGGATGCCTCTTCAGCGCCCTGTCTTATCCGTAACGATTCCGGCCGCTTTGAATCGCGTTTCGTTTCTGTAAAGATTATTGAAAGCCCGGCCATCATGCTTGCGGGCATGGAAAGATCAAGGCTTGGTGTTTGGGTGGCCCATGGAGAGGGAAAATTCTTCTTCCCGGACCCGGAAGTTAGGGGTATGGTGATTGAAAAAAATCTTGCTCCACTTAGGTATGTGGATGATGAGGGCGAAACGACCGAGGACTATCCTTTTAACCCAAACGGCTCTCCGGAGGGAATCAGCGCTATTTGTTCACCGGACGGCCGGCATCTTGCCATGATGCCGCACCCGGAGCGGGCTGTTCTTAAATGGCAATGGGGCTGGATGCCGGAAAATATGAAAAATAAGTTACAGGCTTCCCCCTGGCTCAGGATGTTTCAGAACGCCAGGGTATGGTGCGAAAAAGAGGGAAGAGGGTAATTATCCGTACACCAAGAGAACCTTGGTGTATGGAGCCAAAGTCAGAAATATCTATGATTATAAATGGCTATGGATAAGAATGATATACTGTCCATATTGCAACTAGAAGCCAGCAGAATCCCGCTCCGATAAAACCGGCATCTTGCATCAAAATTTCAAGGGGCCCTGACTTTTTGCCCTCTTGAACCGCAATAAAATATCGAAATAAAGTATAGACGACAAACGGGGTTCCATAAAGCAGGTGGTTGCTTCCGAATTTTAGCAGTGTTTGTGAGGATGTTGCGTACAGCATATAGGCCAGAGTTGTCATGGATGCCGAAGCAGCCAGCATAGGATCAAGATTGGATGCCGTATAAATTCTATATACACGGCGATGTTGCGATGCTACACCGGCCAACTGCACAAGTTCCACCCTTCTTTTCCCGGTCCCCAAAAAAAGAGCCAGACAAAACACACAAATAAGTAGCCAATCTGAAATAGTAACATTTATGGCCAAAGCGCCACTTACCGGCCGTAGAACAAAACCTATTGCAATAGAAATAATGTCTATAACGACTTTATTCTTCAATATAAGAGTGTAAACAATATTATTAGCCAGATACGCAAGAATAATAAGTAAAAACCACTTAGAAATCAAGTACGATGCCAAGGCTGATACAAACAAAAGAAATATACATAGAAACCATGCCTTAGGTAGTGAGATCAGACCGGAAGCAATAGGCCTGGAACTTTTTTTGGGATGGTTTCTGTCAGCCTCGCTGTCTTTTATGTCATTAAATACATAGACTGATGAGCTGATTAGGCAAAAGCAGGCGAATGCTCCTACTGACAAGCCGAAAAACTTCCATGACCACAGATGCCCACTAAAGACGAGCGGAATAAGGACAAAAACGTTTTTTACCCAGTGCGCAGGGCGAATAAGTTGGAACCATTGCTGCATATGTATTTTCTTTATCTCCAATATTTCTATTGTTTAGTTTTCCATGACTCCGGTACTGCGTAAAATGCACATACAATGAATATACTCCAGCATGGTATTATAAAGCGCCAGAGATCCATAAGCCCTGAAGAAAGAGCTACTATAAACACAAAAAATGCTACAAACGAATAGACATAGACCGTATGAAAGCCTATTTTGCGTTTAAACACAAACCACCCAAGCATAGTAATCGCCATCACTGTCATAATCGCCTGCATTAACCTTGTTGCATTGACTCCAATTTTACCTATAATTTTTTCAGAATCACTTAGACCCCGTAAGACCCTGGGAGTTTCTCCACGGTTATAGTCATCCAAATATTTTTTCATGCCGTATTTGTCTATATACCAGTTTGAATGCCAGGTGGTTATGCTGTAGGGCTGTCCGTTTGCCTTAAGTATGCCCTCCCTCCAAACGTTTAACTCTGTTTTTTGCCCACCCAGAAGACCGGTTATTGCTGTGCGAATTCTTTCGGTTGTTAAAGATAGTTTGCTTTTTGCAAGCAGTTCGGATGTTCTTTGTTTATGAAATGGCGCAGTACATGGAAAATCGAATATTCCATCACACACCTTGTCTATCCTGTGGAGGAAGACATATGGAGAGCCGTTGTCATAAAACTCAGCTAATTCCGGTTTATCTATATTTTCAGGATGTATAAAGAAGACCTGATTCCAAAGCCCGAAATACAAAAGTCTTTCATGTCCCATAATCGGAGTAAATTTGCCGAACTGTTTTTTGTTATCTATCGAAACAGCAAATGTGTAAACTGATAAAGCTATGATTAAAACAGTAACAGGCCATGCAAGCTTTGTTTTTTTGAGTTTAAACTTATATCCGTGCTGCTTTATAGTAAAGCCCAGCATAAGAAGAGGCAGCGCAAAAGCTGCATGAGTTAGTTTTGTCAATACGAGCAATATAAAAGTTAGCAGCAATAAACCAAGTAGCAACCATAACTTAAAGTTTCTTAGGAGGTTGTCTTTATTTCTAAGCCGATAAACACTCACCATAGAGATGGAAAATAAGATTGCCAGAGGTATGGTCATACCTTCTGTATAAATAATATTTGACTGTGCAAGAAAAGTGTTCGAAGAATAAAACAGTAAAAGCGGTACTGAGAAAAAGCCCATATTAAATAGTAACCAAACAAGACTCGCGGCCAGCAGAAGCCTTTGTGATAAAGCCATTAATGTCAGGCCGTCAAGGGGAAGAAACGGAGCGATGTTATGCCAAATGGATAAATATATAGGGTATCCCGGGAATTTAAATCCTCGTAACTGAACAATCTGAAGCGGGTCGGAGAAATAAGTATTTGAAACTGCCTCCCTTAAGTAGCGGATTGAGTCATTAGGTGTAACTGCATAAATGTCCAGTGAGAAAATCCTATACAAAACAAATATAAGAACAAGCATCTTTAAGGCAAGTATAAGTTTTTTGTCCTTAGGTATCACTTTTATAATTTTTAAAATTTAAGTTATCTGGATTTTTTAGGCCTAGAAAAATACAATTTTTTTGCCGTAAATTCTCAATAAAATTCATGCAACTGCCAGGTAAGCACTAAAAACTCATGGTAATCAATCAATGATGCCCAAAGAGAGTGCAAGCCTGAGCTTCCTTGGAAGGTATCTATTTTTATACTTAGGACACCTGGCACAGACGATGTCACTTTTCAGATTTTTATCGTCTAGCAGCATTTTCTTTGCGTCAGTATATTTTTCACTTTTTAAACATTTTGTTAAACCCGATTTAAAAACATTTCCAAAATCAGAGTATATATTAAGACAGCATCCGAATAATTTGCCATCCCAGTTAATCTGAGGAGCCAGCCAAAACTGATGACATGGGCTGTCATAGTTTCGGCCGTATTTTTCCTTGAACTCTTTTACCGATGTAACATTATCACCGGTTTCTTTGATCACGAATTCCCTGTTTTTAACCGGAGAGTAGGAAGGATCCCAATTCTGAGCATTTAATTTCGCCCAGAAAGACATATTCAATTTTTTTGCCATCTGCTTTGCAAGCGGCAACTCATGTTCATTATGACCAAAGATTATAAATTGCCACTGTAATTCAGGAAATGAGGTGTTGTATTTCTGTTTATAGCTGTTGATTTTATTTATGTTTTCTATAACCGTGTCAAAGTCACCTGCAACCCTATAAATCTTATAGGTGTCGTTACTTGCCCCATCCAGTGAGATCGAAATGGATCTGAATTTATATTTAACAAGAGATTCCAGAATTTCTTCAGTAACGGTATTAAGGTTAACCCCGTTATTGGCTGTTAGAGCAACATTTTTTTCAAAAGCATACTCAATTATCTTTTTTAGTGCAGGGTTTAAAAAAATTTCACCCCAGTTTGAGAGTTCGACATTTTTAATATATGGATTGTCATCAAGAATGTTCTTAAAATCTATAAACTTTAAATGCCCCAGGCCAACTCCGGTTTCAAAATCGTTCTGACTATCAGGGCAGACCCTGACACAGGCGGCACATTTAAGCTGGCATATGCTGGAGGCATCTATCCTTATGGAATTACCGATAAAACCATATTTATGGTAATTATATATGTCTATAAAAGACTTTTTAATATTCACCTTAATAATTAATCCTTTAACTTATATATATATAATGATTCCTCATCCACTATGGTTTTGTCAAAATAAGCAATCAGTTGGTACTTCTCATTGAATTTTTTATTAATATCCACCCCTTTTTCAACCATTCTTTTTCCAAGAATAAGGAGTGTTGTTGTATAGTGTTTTCCCCGGGTAGCACGATCAATTCTATCAACAACCTCGTCTATTGTTAGGTTTTTGGATTTGGTATAATCCGTATTACCTATTATAAAGCTGCGAAAGTCCTGGTATCCGACAAAATAAAATTTTGAATACGGCTTGCGTATATATGGCAATATCGATGTTTTAAAAGGTGACCAATAAGTCGCGATAAAAGTATGTTCATTAATATATCCATTTTTTATAAGAAAGTAGGCTGTTTTTTTACCTGCAGAAAAGTCGTAATTCAGATCATAGTAAAAAACCACGGGTGATACTGCGGCGTGAATAGAGAGCAGTCCGGTAAACAAAACGGTTAACACCCTTTTTCTAAACAGCCTGTTTATCAGCCTGAATTTAACCTGCAACTCATCTTTGTAATCAGTGGCTATCCAGAGTGAAAATATAAAAACTATAAAGATCAAACCATGATGTCTGAGTCCTCCGGGATACTGTGGATACTTCAGAAAGAACAGACTGAATAAACCAAAACATGAAAAAAGATAAATTAATAACGGCTTAGTTTTCTTAATTAGAAAAACAGATGATAAGAAAAAAAGCGGCACAGCTAAAATGAGCAACTCACTTAAAGAGTAGCTCACCAGTTTAGGTGCCCAAAAAGTAAGCCTGAGTCTTGGAATCGGCAGGAAAGCTCCAAGAATAGAACGGGGCAGTACGGAAAAATGAGTTGCGGTCAATTCGAAGTTCCATACGACTGTATCCGGGTTCTGATCTTGATGAGGCCAAAGCTGGAATACCGCTAGTGATATACCAAGTATTACTATTGAAATTGCCAGTTTATCGTGTAGAGTAGTGTTAAGAATATTTTTATTTATTAATTCAAAAACATACACTGTAGATAATACCAACGCTATAACCAAAGTGTGTACATTAGTATTTGCCAAAAGAAATATTAAAAAAGAATAAAGGACAGGCTTCGTAAAGCGTTTTTCATGCATAACGGCTATGAGAAATAAAAACAAAACAGAAAGAACATAGCTTCTTGCAATAGCGTTGTATTCGTAGAACGGGTAATAACCGAAAATAAATAATAATTTTTGAAGCCTTGAAAAAGGAGCATAACGAACAAAGACAACAACTGCAGTTAGCATTAATAGCGAATGCACTAATGACATCGAAAAGTAAGGCAAACCTAACTTTGTAAGTAAAAACAGAATAAAAGGCCATAATCCTATATGTCCGCCATAACCCAATAACTTCAAGAAAGAACTAAGGTTTTGACTGTCTCTGGCCTTTAACCATTGCACTGCCTCATCCCTATAGGGTTCATGATTGGATATCAGAATAAAAGACAAAACAGCAAAAAGCATAATAGCCAAATAATTTAGATTTTCTGATCGCAGTAAAGTTTTTTTAATGGTTTTTATTTTTAGCAATTTCATTGTCCCAGAGTTATAAATTGACTTAGTCAATTATTTTTTCTATAATTTCCAATAGTTATTTTACTGCAGAAAAAACAGCGCCGGTCTGCGGATAAGCAGTCTCTAATGAAGAAAGAATCCCTTCCTCAACAACAACTGAAAAAAACTTTATTTGAACATGAAATATCAAAGATAGCAAAAAATGCAGGCTACAGCGGAAGCGGTATTATGGCTTCTTACCTGGTCGGTTTTTTTTCCAGCATTATAGTTACAAGGGTGATTGGTGCGAATAATTACGGTACTTTCCTGCTTGCAAATTCAATTTTTAGTATAAGTCATCTTGTTGCAACATTAGGCTTGGATCAAGGTGTGCTTAGATACGTATCGCTATATTCAGCTAAAAATGACCAGGCACGAGTAAATGGAAGCATTCTGTTCTGCTCAAGGGTAACTTTGGTTGCCAGCATCCTTGTTGCTGTAATTCTGTTTTTCTTTGCTCCTCTACTTTCTAATAAGGTATTCCAAGAACCTAATTTCATAATTGCCTTGAGGGTTCTTATAATCGGACTTCCATTTTTTGCTGTGGCCGGTATTTACCTAACAAGTCTACAGGGCCTGCAACTTATCAAACTCAAAACCCTTATCGATATGGTAGTTCTACCGTTATCAAGACTGGTTTTTATCTTGATTCTTTTTCTCTTAGGGTTTAAGCTCCTTGGTGTTCTATGGGCCACGGTATTATCAAATGTGATCTGCTTTGCACTTGCATTTTACTATCTTCAAAAAAAACGGCAGGAGCTGAGTAGTAAAATAGATGCAATTTGCGAAAAACGTCAAATAATTACCTTTTCATCTCCACTTTTCTTTGAAGGTGTTTTTTTTATATTAACAAACAGTATTGATATTTTGATGCTTGGTTATTTTGTCTCATCTGCTGAGGTAGGAGTCTACGGGGTTGCACTCAAGCTTTGCCTGCTTGTTATTTTGCCGCTGACAGCTTTTAACATGATTTTTGCACCAATAATCTCCAACCTTTACAGCAGAAACGAGAAAAAGACGCTGGAAAAACTTTTTAAGACGGTTACAAAGTGGATTTCAACCATAAGCCTGGCGGTATTTTTTATTTTAGCCCTTTTTGCCAAACCAATACTGAGCATCTTCGGTCAGGACTTTGTGGCCGGAGCCACTGTCTTATTGATACTTCTGTTTAGCAAATTCATTGATGCGGCTACCGGCTCTGTGGGATATGTTCTTAAAATGTCCGGCAGACCGAAGATAAACATGGTAAATTCAGCGCTATTATGCATATCAATTATTATAATGAACTTACTTCTTATACCAAAATATGGCATTATCGGAGCAGCCATGGGAACAGCATTTTCGGTGATAATGCTAAATATCATAAGGCTTTTCGAACTATATTATTTTGAAAAAATTCATCCATATAAGAAGAGCTTTGTGAAGCCTCTTGTATCAGGCGTATTTGCGGCTTTAATAGTATATGGTCTTGGTCTGTTTTTTCCTTATGAAGAGAGCGCTTTTCTTTCGCTGGGATTTACTATGATTTTTATTACCGCTTATGTGATGTTTCTGATACTATTTATTCTGGATGATGAGGATAAGTACATTTTAACCCTGATTGGCAAGAGAATTAGGGTTATCTCATAAATCATGGGAAAATTAAGATCACCGAATTTCTTTATAGTTGGTGCGGCTAAATCCGGCACCAGCTCTTTGTGGCAGCATTTAAAAGCAAATAACGAAGTGTTCATGCCTGCAGATGAGCTTTACAAGGAACCGGCATTTTTTTCAGAGCTTAAGAAAAATCCATCTATGACTTCAGCTGAATATTTAAATATTTTTAAAGAAGCCACTCCCGATCATAAGCGGATAGGCGAAGCCTCTACAGCTTACTTAACCGATCCTAATAGTGCCAAATCAATATATAGTTTTAACCCCGAGGCTAAGATAATAATACTGTTACGAAACCCGGCAGAGAGGGCCTATTCACTTTATTGCTGGATGGTTCAGGAAGGGTATGAATATGCAGGCACATTTAAAAAAGCTTTAGGTCTGGAAGATCATAGAGTCGATAAAAAAATACCTAATTTCTTTGAGCCTGAGTATTATTATAATTACCTATACTTCCGTTCAGGTTTATATTACGAACAAGTAAAAAGGTATCTTAGTCTATTTAAAAATAATGTTTTAGTCATAAAATTCGATTTTTTAAAAAACAACTTCCATACAGCATACTCCCAAATTTGCTCATTTCTTGATATAAATACTAATACGTTATCCCGCGAAGCTTATAATGTATCTAGAGATGTTTATTCACCTAAACTGCAATTTATACTTAGAAAAATCAATAATCAAGCAAATAAGATAGTCAACAAGATTTATTCTCCAACTTATTATTCCTCAAAAAGTTCCAGAGACTTTATTTTAAAAATAGGATTAAAAAAGCAGAAACCAGCTAAATTAAGCATGGAAGTAAAAAAAACATTAATTAAAAATTATTCGGATGACTTAAAAAAACTATCCAAAATTATAGATATATCATTTGATGACTGGATCATTGATCAATGAAATCTCTTATTTTAAATACCTCATCAACAGTTGGCGGCGCTGCCCGTGCGGCTTACCGAATACATCGTGGATTGCAGGATATTGGTGTTGCAAGCAAGATGCTGGTTTATGATAAAACATGTAACGATACATCCATTATTGGGCCAGAAGGACGAATAGAAAAGAATATCAGGAAACTGGCCTTCACGCTGGACACATTGCCACTACATTGGTATCGAAGTAAAAAACCCGGTATTTTTTCTCCTGCTTATCTGCCTGGCCATATGGCAGGAAAAATTCACCTGTATAATCCTGATATCATTAACCTGCACTGGATCTGCAATGGGTTCTTAAGCATAGAGGCCATAGCAAAGTTTAATAAACCAATAATCTGGACGCTTCATGACATGTGGGCTTTTACCGGAGGATGCCATTATGATGAGGATTGTAACCGTTATACAAAAAAATGTGGTAAATGTCCGCACTTAAATTCCTTGAGAGAGAGAGACCTGTCAAGATGGATTTGGAAACGCAAATATAAAGCTTGGCAGAGATTAAACATTACTATTATCACTCCCAGTAAATGGCTTGCCACCTCTGCCCGGAGTAGTTCGTTATTTGGAAATGTAAGAGTTGAAGTGATCCCTAATGGTCTAAACACTGATAAGTTCAAACCGATAAATAAGGAATCAGCCCGAAACATTCTATCTTTGCCCAAAGCTAAAAAGCTGATTTTGTTTGGAGCCTTAAGTGACAGAAGTGACCGGCGTAAAGGGTTTCAATTGCTGTATCCAGCCTTAGAGAAACTGGCGATTAATGGCTGGTCTTCTAAAGCGGAACTGGTTATCTTGGGGCCTTCAGAGTCGTCAGATTTTATTGAGCCCGGCTTAAAGACGCACCACATAGGCAGACTCTACGATGACATAAGTCTGAATGTTCTTTATTCAGCCGTTGATGCTTTTGTCTTGCCGTCAATTCAGGAAAATCTTCCTAATATGATAATGGAGGCTATGTCCTGCGGCACACCCTGCGTGGCTTTTGATATAGGAGGCATACCGGATATGATAGAACATAAAAAAAATGGTTACTTGGCACGTTCTTTTGATATAAATGATTTGGCTGAAGGAATTGCATGGATAGTGGATGATAATCAGCGCTGGCAGACTTTATCTAAACAGGCAAGGATAAAGGTTGAGCAAGAGTTTGAACTGAAACTTGTTGCTAAAGAATACCTTAAATTGTTTGATGATATTGTCGGCACTTCCTGCTTAAACTGACTGGCGCTGAATGACAACGTTGTTAAGAACCAATAGATCCATTTTTGTTCGTAAGAAGCAATCGAGCGCCTCCTTAGGTTTACAGACAATAGGTTCATTTTCATTAAAGGATGTATTAAGTAACATTGGTACATCTGTCATTGTATAAAATGATTTTATTAGTTGATAGTAACGCGAGTTTGAGATTGGTGTCACTGTTTGCAAGCGACCGGAGCCGTCAACATGTGTTACGGCAGGAATCAGTTTACGTTTTTCTTGCTTTACCTGAAAAACCTTCATCATATATGGGACATCATCTTCAATATCAAACCATTGACTCACATGCTCTCTGAGGATTGAAGGTGCAAAAGGACGAAACGATTCTCTACGTTTTATTTTAAGGTTAAGTATTTCTTTCATGTCCTTGCGTCTTGGATCGCCAAGAATAGAGCGATTGCCTAAAGCTCGGGGGCCCCATTCCATGCGGCCCTGAAACCAGCCGACGACATATCCCGCAATAAGCTGTTTGGCTGTAAAGTTGCAGAGCTCCGACTCATCATCAAATTTATGTATAGTACAATTTTGTTCTAACAGTATAGACCGGTGTTCTTCCAGCAACAACCTGATTTCATCTGGTTTTGCATTAGGTCCCCAATATGCGTGACTAACTGGCTCGGCTTTAGCGCCTGAATTTAATTGTTGCCATACGTAATAGGCAACGCCGATAGCTCCGCCGGCATCACCGGCGGATGCGGGCAAGTAAAGTTTTCTAAAAGGTGTATTAGCGTAAACTTTACCATTAGCAACAGAGTTCATGGCACAACCGCCGGATAAGGTCAATACGTCAAGCTGGTATTTTTGATGTAAATTGTTAAGCAGATGAAAAAGAGCCTCTTCAAACATGCTTTGTACTGACCGAGCTATGTCTTTATGCTTTTTTGTGAGGGGATCTTTTTCTCTGCGTAATGGGCCTAACAGGTTTTTCAGGTTACTTGAATAAAGTTCTCCAACTTTAGGCGTCCCATCCTCCCATTCGTATTCTATCTTTTCTCTATGGTGCCTAAAGTAGTCAAGATTGAGCCTGAAGCTACCGTCATCTAATAAATGAACAATTTGACGCATCTCCTCCATATGTTTTGGCTCTCCGTAAGGCGCTAAACCCATCACTTTATATTCATCACCGAAGTGTGGAAAACCAATATACTGTGTCAGTGCCTGATAAAATATGCCTAAAGAGTGTGGAAAATAAACTTTGTCATCAATTTTAATTTCTGTTGCCTCAGCCGTACCCCATGCTGCACTTGCAAAGTCACCAAAACCATCAATAGAAACACAAACAGCCTTATCGCATGGTGCAGTGTAATATACAGAAGCCAAGTGGGCGAGGTGATGTTCTATATGATGAACTTCACCTGTAAAAGATGATTCAGGAAAGGATATCTTTAGTTGATTCTCAATGCTGGACCATTGTTTAGCATTTTTTAACCTATCAATGATCAGTCTAAAATCAGGTCGTTTACTTAGTGTAAATTTAAGCTTTTTCCATAAATTAGCTTTTGGGTCTCGATTAATAGCTAGATGCTGAACACTGTTTAGACTGACATTGGTTTCTTCTAAACAGTACTTTATTGCATTCGATGGAAACCCTGCCCAATGTTTAACTCGTCTGAATCTCTCTTCTTCCGCTGCAGCAATGAGTTCGCCTGATTTCAATAGGCATGCAGCCGAATCACCATGGTAAGCATTTATTCCAAGAATATAAGTCATTTGTCTATCCAGGGTTCTTAGGTTATATGGCAAAAATAAACTGACATTTTTGTTTTTGATACGAAAAAGCAAATATCACAAAAACCCGAGAGCCAAAACTTAAGGTCATTTTTGTGTGTTTCCTAAGTAGTTAAACATAATTGCCGATCTGGACAAGATAACTGTTCCTAAAGTAGCAATCGTTCTTTTGATAAAACTAACAACTCTGAACATAAGCGGCAGCTCAAGGACATCACGTTGAATTAAATACGATTCCCAGAAAAGTTTTACTGGCGTGTTATACGACATACCTCCAACCTCGAAGTTTGCCAGTGGCAAGTTCAGATAAATTGCTTTTACGCCAGTTGTATAAAGTTTTGCCACCAGATAGTAGTCTCCGCAAATCTTATAACGTGAATCATAGTGGTTATGTTGGATGATTTTTTTACTAAAATATGTAGCTTGATGATTTGCTGGAACACCATGCCAAATATATCTCTTAATATTTCTGGGTTCTCTATATACGGACTTGCCACCCGGAAATATAAGGTTGGCTCCACCGAAAACTATATCGACATTATTATTAATCGAGATTAATCCATCAACACGATCAAGAACTTTTTCATCAGAAAATGAGTCGCCGGCATTTAAAAAAACTAGATAGTCGCCACTACTTTTGGCAATTCCTTTGTTCATTGCGTCATATATTCCACTATCATGCTCACTTATCCAGTCCGACACACAATCAGCAGATTTGATCAGATCTATAGTGCCGTCACTTGATCCACCGTCCACTACAATCCATTCAAACGCTTTAAAAGTCTGTTGTTTAACGCTATTCATAGTTTTAAGAAAACCGGAACGATCATTCAAAACAACTGTAACTATGGAAAATAGCATTAATATTAATAAAAACCTAAGTGCAGATTCAGGAATAGTTTGGCATTTTTTAAAACACCTAATCTCAAGTATTTATTTTTCATGAATTTATTGTAGTATTATAGTGCATTCTTAAATTAGGAAGAACAACAGCTTGAGATATAATTCTATATTGATAGATGACGATTATAAGCAGTAGTGCATATTCCGGGAGAAGCATCCCGCCGGAAAAACCAAAACTTAAAAAAATATAGAATAACAGAATTGATAGATTTTTTTTCTTGGAAATAGCAGCTTTTAACATACTAATAATAAATACAGTAAGCAAAATCAGAGCCAGCCATCCAAAGTAAAACAGAAACAGATAAACTCCGTTGTCAATAGATGACCCACCTGGTCCTCCTATTTTTCCATGAATAAGCTCGAATGGAGCAAGATAAGATTCCATCTGGCCAAATGCAATTCCCATGGGATGGTTGGTAAGAACATCTTTAATGACAACTAAAGGCGCTACCAAACGGTAGTATACAGATGATCCCTCTATCATTATTTCCAGTGCCCGGCCTGATAGATAATCTCCGAATTTAACTATCAAGCCCAAAGTGGAGAAAGCCATAAACACCGAAAAATTCCTAAGTTTTTTATCTGCATACCTGTCTCTCATTACCAAAAAGAGGGCCAGTAGACAGGCAAACGCAAGAACTCCGCTAAATGAGACAATAAAAATCATAGCAACCATCGAAAGCATTGAACTGGCAATTATACGATGTGAGGATATAAGGCAGACTGTCCATAAAGTAATTATCACAAATGCACAAAAAGATGGTTCAAGGTACAAACCTGGAGCCCTGTTAATTTCACCCAAATAATGTTTATGAATGTTAACTTCACCCATGTATTGATGTCCGCCAAAAATATTATAAAGTATGGTCGAGCCGGATAAATATACCAAGCCTGCCTGCGCCATAACAAAAAAAGTTAAAATTGTTAGTGCGATAAAGGCTCCATTGGCAACAGTATCGGTCTTTTTTATTATTACGCACCTTAGAATAACCCAAAAAGCGGTTGCATTAAAGACCCAGAGCAAGTATGTTCGTATGAATTCAACAGATTTTTCATGACTATCTATTATCTGGTATGCATTTAGTAGCGGAAAAAACAGTGCAACAAGCAGAATAAAAATATCCTGCTTTTTTCTTAGGGAAAAATTAGTTGTCCGCTTGAGAAAGATAATTACAGCAAATGGCGCAAGAGTCAATGGAAATCCAAATGGCCTCACGAGGGTAAAATGAAGAAATAAAATGGAAAAGACCAGTAAAAAAGTCTCTCTAGATCTGGCGCTATTACAATTAAACATTCCAAATATCAGACCAACGACAGTTGGTAAGCATTGACATAGTTACTATGCATGGATTCACCTGAAAAAACACTTAATGCAGCCTTCTGGAGTGTTTTTCTATCAATCTGTGGATATATCTTGAAATAGGTTTTTTTAACTATATAATTAATAATTTCTTCTGTTGATCCAACCGGGTAGGCTCCAACCCTTGCAAGAACCTCTCTGCTGACAGGAGTGTCTACCGCAATAACCGGTGTGCCGCAAGCCAATGACTCTGCTATGACTAAGCCAAATGAGTCTACTGTAGAAGTAAACAACATCAGATCTACCAATGAATACAATCTTACCAATTCTTCTCGGCTCAATATTTCGCCATGATTAATCACATTGCTCATATTAAACGGGCTTTTCTTTCCTACGGTATGAATTTCACATTTAGATTTTTTAGATATGAGTCTTACAATGTTTCTATTGGTTTTGGCCGTATAGGATAGGTCATTTGCAATTACCAACACGCGGACCGGTCTATTTAAAGGTTCTTCATCATGTTTGAAGGTTTTAACATTTCTAATTGCGGCCTCCATATCGGAGTCAATGCCGTTTGCAATCGTAATAACTTCTGACCTGGAATATACCGATCTAAGTTCTGTTGTTATATGTTCAGTTGGTGCGACTATTTTCAGGTTTTTACCCAACTTATTAATCCATTTTCTCTTTCTGGTAAATTCAGACCTCGATAGATCAAAAAGCGAAGGCGGGTAATTTCTCCTGGTCAGGCATGTTCCGCATCCTGACCGCCAGTTTTCGCATTCATCAGTAAAAGCGCACCGGCCAGTCAGTAGCCAGTAGTCATGCGCCGTCCAAATGACTTTTTTGTCCATTTGTAGTAGTAAAGAAATCAGCCATGCTAAGGGCATATAATAGCTATGCAGAACATGAATATGAATGATGTCCGAAGCTTTAAGTTCAGCTATAAGCCTCTGCTTTCGCATGCCAAAAGGCGGTATCAGGTCTATCCCGATAACCTTATGTATAAGGAAATTTGTTAAAATTGACAGGCGGTTTGCAGTTTGAAAAACGTTAGGGATGTTTGATTCATCAGGATTTTTCCCGGCTTTTCTTCCGTAACCATAGTACAGCCTGCTGTTTACTCCTGAACGAAGAAGACGTCTGTGCAGATCAAGTGCCATTTTTGCTGCTCCACCCTCATTAAGACGCAGGTTTAATTGCAAGACCCTCATTGTTCTCCATACAGTCGGTTTATGAGATATCTGGACTGATAAAACAAGTGCCATAGCTCGATTTTAAATCTAAAATCCACTTTGTTTTTTATCTGAGCATCTCTAAACTCTCTAAAACTTTTGCTGCTGTTTCTTATACTTGCTCCGTTTCCATCCATCACAGCAATAGTTTTATCAATGAATACCGGGTCAAGTGCTTTTCCTGCCCGTAGTAAGAATTCATAATCTGCAGCAAAGCGATAGTTTTCATCGAATTTTCCAAATTTTTCAAACAAGGCCTTATTATGAAATGCGGCTTGATGAGGAATAGACATTCGCCTCTGAAATTTGGACCATTTCCACCGCTCTCCTATTAGCAACTGGTCCAAAGGTCCTCCGCTCAGCAGTACTTTACCAAATATCAGAAACCTGTCTTTGTTTTTAAGTAAATAAGGAGTAACCGATCTTAAGACGTCTTTAGAAGCAAACCTGTCGTCAGAACCCAGAAAAAATATCCATTTCCCTTTAACATGCTCTAAAGCCCTATTCCAGGCATGAGAGATTCCAAAGTCCGGTTTAGACTCCCAGTAAGAAATTTTGTCATTATTTTCCCTAAGTATTTTGATTGTATCGTCTGTTGAACCTCCGTCCATAATAATGAGTTCATGGCTTTGGGCTTCCTGGAGCGCAACACTGTCGATACAATCTTGCAATGTCTTTGCTCCATTTAAAACAGCCACTATTACTGAAAGCAGCGGCTGGCTTTTAGCCGTGTTGACATTACTCATATGTTTGTTCTGACAGTCAAATGACGGAATGATACTTTGTTAGCCGTTTCGGTCGTCAAATCGTATCACTGTAAGACAGGTGAAATATTGTATATAAATTGATCATAATACAGGTGCAACCTACTTTGCGATGATATGTTTACTCAAGTTGGCTGACTTATCGTTACTGGATCTGCTGATACATTAAGGGAAAGCTAAAAACAGTTATGAGACTAACAGTAAAAATTGCAAATAAAGTTAAATCAATAATCAAGTCAATTATATTGTCATATCCTAAAAAGGTTCAGTGCAATGTTTGCGACTGGAGTGGAAGGCATTTTTTAAGCGATGCATGGCATGAGCATATAATTTGTCCCAAATGCTATTCAGACATAAGGCACAGATTACTATTTGCCGCTTTTAAGAATATAGATGATTTGTTATTTGAAAAAATAATCAGCAGCAAAAAAATACTGCATTTAGCTCCGGAAAAAATTATTAGATCAATAATTAAAGGTAAAGCCGGCTATTACGCTACAGCTGATTTTCTGCGAAGAGATTGTGATTTTAAAATAAATATGTCACATATGCCGGAAATTGAAAATGAAAGTTTTGATGTTGTTATCGCCTTTGATGTTCTTGAACATGTACCGGATTATCAAAAAGCTCTAGAAGAGGTACATCGCATATTGACACTAAATGGTATGGGAATTTTTACCGTACCTCAGAAAGATAAACTTTTAGTCACCTATGAAGATCCTGACATAGTGACAGCGGAAGATAGAGTAAAACACTTTGGACAAGAGGACCATCTTAGAATATTTGGAGACGATTTCCCAATAAACGTTGAAAGCAAGGGCTTTACGGTAACTGTTGTCAATGAGTCCTGTTTTCCTGAAAAACTAATTAAGAAACATATTCTATTTCCGCCAACACTGTCTAGACATCCTCTGGCTACAAATTACAGAAAAGTATTTTTCAGTCAAAAGAGATAGGTGCTTGCACAAAATAAATTGGTATGCTTTGCTTGGGTTTTGCTCGGATAATGTTATTATTGGTTGCGCTATAAAGAAACAACTTGCATTAAGAAAGGCGACAGCACCACTTCGCGGTCATATTGTTGAACCCACCTGTAACCATTTTTACACATAGATAATAATTTGTCACGGTTCATTCTCATAAAAGTTAGATGTTCTTTCAGCTTTTTTATATCACCAGCCGGTGCAACTAAACCACACTCGGCTTTGTTTGTTACAATAGCTAGTTCAGAATCGAGATCAGCGGAGATCAGCAGCGGTTTTGACATAGCTATTATGCCCAGAAGCTTGGATGGGAAAAAAACATTACCGCTTTGTGATTTCTGAGCAATAAATGAAACATCTATATCCTGGAGCATTTCAAAGTATTGTTTCTCGTTTAAAAAAGGGAGAAAAGTTAGGTTCTTCAGATTTTTACTCAAGGCAATATCAACCAATCTTTGTTTATCCGCCCCTTCACCTATTATGAAATAATGCAGATCCTCATCCTCAGAAGTTGCCTCAGCCAGTTGCACTAAAACTTCAACTCCTTGTTTGATTCCTATATTACCGGCATAAGCAACAATAAATTTATCTTTCAACTGAGGGAATTGACCCCTAAACTTTCCGCTTGGACGTATAGTTGAGGCTTTCTCTACATCAATCCAGTTGTAATATATT
>JALUUO010000100.1 GCA_027021335.1 Nitrospirota bacterium | reverse complement strand
CCACAAGGGCAGCTTATCGTAAACGCTTGAGCCGTATGATGGGAAACTATCACGTACGGTTCTTAGGAGGGAAGGGAGCAGCAATGCTCCTGACCTATCCGGTCTGTAACAAAATATGAATCCAATGTTTCCAGATATCATCACAAACCTACCGCAAGCTGATATACCAATTGAAAGCCTTAAAGCATTTTTGCTTCAAGGCGAGAGTCAGCAAATTCTGTTTATGGAATTCGATAAAGATATTGAGATTCCAGAACACTCACATAACGCCCAGTGGGGTGTAGTTCTTGATGGTGAAATTGAACTAACAATTGAAAACGAAATACATGCGTTGAAGAAGGGCGACACTTATTTTATTCCAAGCGGAGCAACACACAGTGCGCGGATAAAAAAGGGATACAAAGATATCACGGTATTCAATCAAAAGGATAGATATAAAGCAAAATAAAGGCAGGGCAATATGGTTATCCGAATATTTCAAGTAACAATCAATCCAGAGTACCGGAATGAACTTGAAAGAGATTTCAAATCAATATCGATTGAAACAGTAAAAAACCATAAGGGTGTACCTGTTGCCTCAACTAGAAATGTTACTATTAAAATTACCTTTAATCATTTAAATTTTCTGGCTCATAGCCATTCAATTCAAACACTAGTTGTCTCTTCTAAATTTGTTTTCATATCTACTTCCACACATGCATAAACAAGCTGTTTTGCCATTATTTTTCGCCATTCTTTGACGCTACGTTGCAATGTTCTTAATTGTCCATAACGACCAGGATCTTTTACAAATTGGTCCAATTTTTTTGGAGGGGGATTCGGTCTCCTTTGACGAAAATTGAAAACAGCAACCAACTACCAGAACTGCCAGTTACCTGTTGTAAGAACATAAATACCAAGAAGAAGATTAGTGACCCCATGGGATAGAATGGTAGTTGCAAGGCTCTTTGTGTAGTACAGAACAAGGCAATAGACAATTCCTGCCATAATTCCTGCCAGATAGAGGTTATGTTCCAAGCCAAAGAGAATAGATGAGATGACAAAAGATGTCCAGGTAAATTCCCCGATCGGGACTTCTTCAAACCTGGGATTTATAATAAACCTTAGAATGAATGACCTCCAGAAAATCTCCTCAAAAACAGGCACTACAATAGCGGCACCTAAAAGCCTGAAGAATATAATGGTAACTATAAGGGAGGGGGAGTCAAGTAAAAACGGGTTAAACTCCTCCATTTCTCCTTGAGTAGCAAATTTCCAGTCCATATTTATCCACAGGAGGAAAACAACTGCTCCTGACAGAATTCCTGCCAAAATGTTTTTCAATGAGAGTAATTGTCTTAGATTTATCTCAGTGTATCTCTTCCAAAAGAGAATAAGCAGTGCTGCAACCAATATAGTTTTTACAGGGTAATAAAACTGCTCATCATAGTTTTCAAAAGTCGTTAGGATTGGGAAATGATAGGCAAGAAAGTCCACAAATCCATCTAAAGCTATGAAGGCAATAAAT
This sequence comes from Nitrospirota bacterium, assembly GCA_027021335.1. GTDB lineage: Bacteria > Nitrospirota > Thermodesulfovibrionia > SZUA-242 > SZUA-242 > JALUUO01. The sequence goes on along the minus strand of JALUUO010000100.1, from coordinate 4,877 downwards.
AGCAGGAAAGGGACAACCCTTGGAAACCATAATTTTTGAGTGATATTGGAGGCTATCAACATTTTCCAGGGAACAATAAGGCAGAATAATGGATTAATTCAGACTCTTAATACAGCGTACTACTATCATAGCTTACGTTGCCGTATTCGAATAATTCAAGGCAGGGCTTGAACCTCATACGCCAAAAAGATGAGCGTCTGTGAAGCGTGGCAACGGTAGGAACACCGGTTTCCCGTAAAAACTTTCGGGAGAAACTTTGGGGACGTTGTTGCACACTATGCAAAACTATTTACAGGCAAGACTAAAAAACACCACAAAAATATGATATACTTTCAATAAATTGGCACTGATAAAAACATCTGATTATAACAAAATAAGGATTAGTCCTGAGTCGAACGAAGTGAGTGCTCAGGACTAATCCCTGGTTCAAGAAGGAGATGAGCTGGAACAGGAAGCTCAGAAAAAAGGTTGCGGCAATTGGTGAAAATTGTCCCATGTCAAGGTCAGGCTCCGTTGTTCCCAACCAGTATTGACGGAGTTCTTCTTCTGTGATATCTTCTAAGGAATTGTTGTAAAAGCGATGTAAACGCAGAACGGAACTTACATAGAAATCAATGCTCCTTTTTGCATAGCCAGCTAACAGGAGGTCTTCTTTAAAACGTTTGATTAAATAATTCATGGTATCTTCCTTTCTTTTTTAAACCTTGTCGGGTAGAAGATACCGGCCTACACACCGGTAAGAAGATACCATGAATTATGGAATGAAGCAATAAGGATTTAAGAAACTAAACCTGCCGCGGAGCGCCTTACTTGAACCATACGCTGCAGTGGGATCGGGGTACACAGCTAGTGTTAAATTATATCAGTGCCCCGGCCCACTGAGCTTGTAGTTATGTGTAAATAATCAACAATGGAGGAAGTAATTATGAAATCATTTTGGCCAAAGATAAAAGTATTAAGTGTGATAGTATTATCGTCATTGACAATGGGTGTAAAATATTCCCATGCTACAGTAATTACTATTAATCCAAGTGCGGATGGTGCAATTTACACTTGTAGTTCATGCAACCCAGTATCAGACGGAGGATACGTTTTAGTAGCAAATTATATCCAAGGAATTGTAGAATTCTCGCTGGACCAAGTAAATCAACCAATTACAAGTGCTATTCTCTCCCTAAATCCATATGGTTTGCCCTTGCACGGTGAAACAATAGAAGTATACGGCTATGCTTCGACAGATGGTATTCTAACCGCAGCAGATGGGTTTGCAGGCTCATTTCTTGGTGCTTGGGACATGCCTGTTGGTTTGGGATATGGTCAAGATACATACTTTGATGTAAGTGATTTTCTTTCAACTATAGACTCACCATATGTAGGTTTTAATCTACGCTCCTATACGGGGACAGATGTCTTTAGTTCACTAGAATACAATTATGGGCACCCTTCTCAGCTCACTGTGACAACCGTTCCCGAACCTGCATCACTTTTGTTGTTGTTTGTAGGTATCACAAGCCTATTTATTATACGAAAAAACAAAATAAGGATTAGTCCTGAGTCGAACGAAGTGAGTGCTCAGGACTAAATCCTTGGTTCAAGAAGCCGCGGTTGCTATAGGGAAAAAGGTAGGAGTTTTTCTCCTGGTGTTGATTCCCACATAAAGAGGACAAATATTTTCTGATTATTTTGAATAGTTTGTATGTTTGTCATATTATTCGGCACAGTCACATGTACCTCCGGCAGAGCCGGAGGTACATGTGATTAATAATGTATGATCCAGTATCAGATAGCCATCAGCCTTTTTTATAGTTCTGCCGTTCTGTGTCGGTATAGGCTTCGAGTCTGGCTTCGGTAAATTCCTTATAGATCTCGTTTTCGGTGTTAAGCTTTTTCAGTCCTACCTGTATGAGATCCAGCATGAGGTATCCAATCTGGCTGGTGATTTCTTCTAGTTTTCTTCCGAGTTCTTCCTCTTCGTAGAAATTCATAATTGCTCCTTTCATTCGACACGCTCATAACAGATTGGTCAGAAGATTTCGCTGTTTGCAATGCGGACATGTTCTGCCGTTACAGTAGAGTCTTGTTTTTTTGCCGCAACGATGATGGCGCCTCGGGCCAGGCTATTGGCTTTTCGAAAGAGCCCACCTGAGCCTTGGTGTATGGCTGTCATTGCAGGTTCATCGAAGATGTTTCGTTTAATTCCTGCCAGGCTGAGATGATGGAGCAGATACTGCTCCATCTCTTGCCTGTCCACGCCTTTGAGATGGGCTCTTCCAACCACCCTTGAGGCCAGTGGAGCGGAGTTTCTGTACAGGAGATTATCAACAAGATTGCCCTGTCCGGCTAGGATGATACTCAGAAATGGCAAGGAGTCGTGTTCGAAGTTCATCAGGGTATGAAGCTCTGCAAAGACGTCCAGTCTAAGCAGCGACGCTTCGTCGATTATCAAGACCACCTTCATTTTCTTGCCCTGAGCCAGCTCAGCGATTTCGTGGCATATCCAGCGTGTCATAATGGCCCGTGAGGAGCTTATGGATTCAATGCCAAGGGCATTTATGATCTGCCGGTAGAGATCCAGGATACTTCCCGAGGAGGCCGTGACAGAGAGCACCCGGTACTCGGAAGAGTGAAGATTTCCAGCAGCGTATCTTAAGGCCGTGGACTTGCCGCTTCCGATCTCTCCGGTCACAAGGGCTACTGCTCCTAAGCGGATGGCGTAATTGATACGTTCCTCAATGCCTTTAAGGGCCGGGGTGATGAGAATGTCTTTCGATTTTACGTCTGCTGTAAAGGGTTCTTTTGTAAGCTCAAAGAATGTGCGGTAGGTTTTGTTCATGTTTTTTTAGTCCTCCCATATGCGTCCGCTTTCCGGAGAGGCGGCTCTGTTTTCGAGTTGTATTTGTGAATTCTTATCTCTTACAACACGGCAGTTGACATGTAGATCCACCTGCCGCAGTATGCCGTAAGACTTGTGGTTCCAGCGGACTTCCACGGTTTCCGGCGAGTCTTCATGGAAAAGAATTTCCACGTTTTTTCCAATGAGAGTTACCGGGGCTTCATAGAGTCGTCTTTCCACCACGACGGAGCGATCATTGTTGACCCTTCGTCTGACCACTTTGCGGAAATGGTCTTTGAGATTCTCCGGCGCACTTCGTATGCACTCCATGTGCGAGGTAAAGCGGGCAAAGGGGCTTTGCCCTGTGCTTGTGTGTTGTCGAGGATGATAGAGATCTGAAATCCACAGATCAAGGGTCTCATTGATTTCCTCAAGGGATGTTCCCATAAATCCGGGCAGGAACGAGGTGCGTATGTTTCTGAAAAACCGTTCAATTTTTCCCTTACCCTGCGGCTTGTAGGGCCTGGCATGAACCAGGGCAATGCCTAAAGAAGCGGTGGTATGCTCAAGCTGCTTTGCGCGGAAGGCCGCGCCGTTATCCACGTAGAGTTTTCTCGGCAGTCCCCTTTTCAGCAGGGCCTGCTCGAAGGCATTCATGAAGGTTGCCAGGTTCTCGGAAAGGTAGAATTCGGCATGGGGAATCAGCCGGGAGTGGTCGTCGATAAAGGCGATCAGATAGGTCTTTTTCTTCCGGCCGGAAACCAGAAGAGACGGGCCGTGCATTACATCACTTTGCCATATGTCGTTTGGAAGTTCCGCCTCGAACCTCCTCCGGTCCTTGGGACTCGCTTCCTTGGGATGCATGAGATCATGATGATGGAAAAACCGGTAGATGGGTAGAAAGAGGCAGGGCAGACTCTGGAAGCAGAAGACCGCGCTGTTTCATTTCTCTTAAAAGATGGGGGACCGTAAGGCTGGGCATCTCACGTCGAAACCGGAGCAAAATACAAGAGATCTCCTCATCCAGCGCCCGGCTCTGCCCCTGATCAGATCGGTTCTTTGGATAGAGAGATTCAAGGCTATTACTGCTTTCCCGATACCTGCGGACCCACCGCAAAATACTGCCCCGGCTGATGTGAGTTCTTCCCGAGTGGGGAATCTGCCACTTGCGGCCGCACTTCTCCTGCAGCAGTCTTTCCTGCTCACCGTAAGCCAGCCTGTAGGAGCCTACAAAATCATGGATTACGCTGAAACGAAAGACCGCGATGTCACGTTTTTGCTCTTCTGTCATAACAAGCCTCCTTTTTCATGGTTTTCTGACCGTACTACCATGGGAAAAAAGAGGCTGTCACTGGAAACCCCGGGTAGGGTGCCACGAAGCTGAACCGACTGGCGAGTTATATGGACCGGCAGATCGGTATGCGATCCATATTTATGAGGGCGTCAAAGGCCGTGATAAATCCCCGTTGTAAGTTCCATAGATTAGACAGATAAGCCCTGGTGTTGCGCTTGAGATTATTCAACCAATGCCGGGCTCGTGGTGGGGAAAGACCTGTGGGCCATCGACCGGTTGAAATACGGTGGAACAAAGCGAAGCGAATCTCTTTTATGGGAGTTTGTACCCGGCTGAAATGGGTATCGGGCCTGAGGACGATGATGCCGCCGCATACCGGGCATCGGTAACGCTTAACAAGCAGGGGAACGGAAAAATACTCAAACAGTCTCTCGACAAAACCGTGGCCCCAAACACGAGGGCTGTCACAGCGAAGACATTTTTCAGGGCGTGGCCAGACATACTCACGACCTTGTAAAAAAACCTCCTTGAGAACTACGGGAACATGATGTATCATAAATTGTTTTTGTGTTTGGGCCTTCAAGCCCAGTGTGTTTGGGCGGATGGGGTCTCCATAACCCCTCCGCCCTATTTCAAACAAAAAACGGGCAGCTAAAAGCAACCCGTTTATTTTGACAATCCAGACAACCTTATTAATCTATTCTGAAAATAAACTCCTTATTCTAACTCCTTTAATGTAGGAACTTACAC
>JALUUO010000099.1 GCA_027021335.1 Nitrospirota bacterium | reverse complement strand
TGTTTAAACCTGTTAATCCCTGTAGGTTCATTGCTTGCTTAACGATGCGTCAACGGTACTTTGATTAATCTCGCCATATTATCCTGTCCCTGGCCCTTAATCCCGTGGGATTCGGGAATGGGTTTCCACCTCACGGCTTTAACCCCTTTCGGTACTTTGTCAGGAGAGCTTCACACCCCATCATCAGCGCAATGGCAGCATATCTCCATAGGGAACTGACAGGAATATGTCAGGTATTATCAAGGAGTGTAACTCCTTGTAATACAATCAATAATGCGACATCGGGTCGCAACTAACGCCGCAAATCACCGGCGGCAAAAAGCAGAGCGAGGAACGAGCGGTGCTTTTTGACGTCCGAGTGCATTTGCATTGTTAGGCATGTAATTTCTCCCGTACCATTTGAGTCAGTTCATACCATGGATCAATAGCATTCGGAAATAGGAGCTCATCCGGCGTGGGGATGAAACCTTCCGAACTCCACGCTTGGCAATTCTGTAACTTGAACTTAGTTAAAAGTCGTGCGGAAAAGTTATTTCCTCGCATTCCTTGTTGCCCATGGCTTTGCTCTCGTGATCGAATTTCGGGGTAATCACTGACCAACAAGCCCTGCTGAAAGTGAGGCCTAAGTGCTTCTGGTGGGCAAATTTGGCAGAGGTTAATTACTTGTGTTTTGGACTCTATTGAAACGGAAACACCACCGGTCAATTGGGGGAATGCAAGGACATATAACCAACCTTCATCGTGACCACCTATAGCAAACGTCAAAGCGCTTTGCAGGGATGCGGTAACATCCAATAAAGGTGTTTTGCATACTTCATAGTGTTGCAGTATTGCCCAACGAACTATTTGGTTCTCGATTAAATCTCGTCTTCTAATATGCTCGACAAGTAGTTGCTCAGCATTTGTTAATAATTCAAACTCACGATCGAGAGCGTTTCTACGTTCATTTTTTCGGGGGACGAACTGGCGGAGGATTGACGGATACAGATTGCTTGTATTAACAGAAGCGCCCATTTTGTAATCTGTTGTTTGGCCACGGAAGAGCAGCTGAAAACGAGGATTGTGATAACTGAGCGATGCTACTTTCGTTAACAACTCCACATACGAGTTTACGGCATGACCATCTCGGTTGCTCAATACGAAGCCAGGAGTCGCAACACTCTCTGAAGCCGAATTGACTATTTCGTCATGTTCGGAGTCATAAACCATGATGGTATTGTTCGTAATTATCTCCATAGACCTCTCAGTATGCCTAACAAGTAATTATACAGTTTCTCTAAAATACCGAGTTTTATTCTTTTTGTCAATAATAATTGATGTGTTCGTAAAAACTCTGAAAAGCCTGTCCTTGCGCGCGAATCTGGAAATATTACTTTCATAACACATTGATAAAATTAATATTTTTCAATGCTTGAAATGACATTTCGGCACTTTCTGACTTTTACGAGTCCATCATAATTGACAAAAAAACTTTGTTTTACTATAATTAGTTAACTGTATAACATTACAAATCTTATATTTATACAATTTCTTGATATCCTTACATGATTAATATCCCGCGCGATATTCTGACCCGTTTTCAGGCAATGCTTGTAAAACGTGTAGTCCCCACCGCTCAACACAGTTATTACAAAAAATGGTTACGATTCTACCTGGACTTCTGTTTTAAATATGAAATGAAGGACTCGAACAAGGAAAGTCTGTGACAATTCATCGCCGAACTGCGGAAGAAAAATCAGACATCTGATCAGCAGGAACAGGCTGCTCATGCCATATCTTATGTATTACCAGCTTCTCCGGACATCCGGCAAAACGGAGTCGCAGGGCAATACGAAGCCGAACAAAGGAAAGTCGAGGCCTGATAATGCTTCGGGTACTGCGAGTCTTCACTGGAACAAGGCACTTGCAGATCTGCCGGCAGAAATCAAGACGAGGCATTATTCTCCCAAAACTCTGAAAACGTATTCTATTTGGGCAAAGAAATTTCAAGGTTTTCCCCGAAACAAAGCTCCTGAATTGCTGTCCAGTGCGGATGTAAAGGAATTTCTTACCTACCTCGAGGTAAAACGCAATATTGCGGTGTCTACTCAGAACCAGCCTTTTAATGCACTGCTTTTCTTCTTCAGGCACGTTCTCAGGAAGGATTTTTGATAGCTAAACTACTTTACGGATGCTGACTTCGTTTGTTTGGATGCATGAACCTGAGAATTAACAGTTTTAATTTCAACACCGGTGTTTTGACAATACATGACGGCAAGGGGAAAAAAACCGGACAGTTCCGCGATCACGCTATGACCGCAATAGGCATACCTGTCAAGCTCTGAAAGGGTTTTTACCAGCCCCGGCCCGCAATGGATTAAATGAATCTACCGGACAAGCTCAGTAAAGTAGCTGCCTTCATCGCAATTGAATACAATCCTATCAGAACAAGTTAAATAAAACAACAGCGTCCCCTAAAGTTACACTTGACCTCCTGGAGGTGCCTGTGTCTTTATATCAGTAAAATAAATTAGCATTTTTGTGCCTCAAAAAATTCAAAACCAAGGGTCTTGAATTAGCGAAATGTAGGCTATACTGTTAGTTGTTAACTGTTTTAAATTTGGAACTGTTTTAAATAATAAACAGATGGACAAAAGAATAATAAGAGGTGTTTTTTTAAAAGCGGTATATCCGGTTTACTACCTAGCCGCCCGGGCTGTAGGTGTAAAGAGTGACCGGCTGCAAATACAAATGATTAAAACCAATAATTCACTCGTACGCTGGGAATTTAAGAAACGGGCTACAAAACTTCTGCTTCTTCTTCCACAGTGTATTCAAAGAGACGAATGCCGAATAAAAGTGACATCGAATATATTTAACTGCGCCAGATGCGGCAAATGCGAGATCAAGGATTTAATCGAAATAGCTGATGAGTTCAAGATGAAGCTGTACGTGGCCACAGGAGGCACACTTGCACGTCGAGTGGTTGCTAATACAAGGCCGGAAGCTATTATTGCCGTAGCCTGCGAGAGAGATCTTTCAAGCGGTATTGCAGATTCATATCCTATGCCTGTATTGGGTGTAGTAAACGACCGTCCCAACGGTCCTTGTTTTAATACCAGGGTTGATCTTAAGCTGGTCAGGCAGGCGCTTTTATTCTTTGGTGGTAATGAGCCGGCCCGCAGCTAGAAATCCAGCCAGAAACGCTGCCTGGAAAGTTCTGGTTCAATCTGAAAATTGCAAAAAAACAGTTAAGGATCAGCTTAAAACACTTCAACCAGGTCTCGACAGACGTGACAAAGCTCTATCACTTGAACTTCTTTTAGGGGTTCAACGTCACAGGGCCCTTCTTGACTGGACACTTGCCGGTTTCATGAAAAAACCGATAGAAAAAACGCCGGTTGCAGCACTGGCCGCTATGCGCCTTGGAGCCTATCAGATCCTGTTTATGGACAAGATCCCAGACCACTGCGCAGTTGACGAGTCTGTAGAAATCGCCAAGATCAATCTTGGCAATTCCTTTGCCAGGCTTGTAAATGCCGTTTTAAGAAACCTGCTTCGTACCCTGCCGACCCTGTCACCGCCGAAGCCGCAAGATAACCCGACTCAAAATATTCCCATAACTCTTTCTCATCCTGCCTGGCTTGTAAATAGGTGGATTAAAAGGCTGGGACCTGACGAAACAGAAGCCCTATGCCGTGCAAATAACAAAATTCCACCGATATCACTCCGGGTCAACATACTTAAAACCGACGTGAGCCACCTGCTTTGCGAGCTGAAAAAACATGGTATTGGAGCCGAGCCGTCATCTCACTGTCCTCACGGCATACGCCTTCTAGGCGGAGTTTCGATACGAGATATCCCTGAGCAGCTATGGCCGTTATTTCAGGTTCAAGATGAAGCCGCCCAGCTGGTTGCTCCACTTCTGGGTGCGGGTCCGGGAGAGCGCATATTAGATGCCTGTGCAGCGCCTGGAGGCAAAACCACACATATTGCCGAACTCATGAAAGACCAAGGAACAATAGTCGCTCTGGACAAAGACGCAAGAAGACTAAGTCGCCTGTCAGAAAATATAAAACGGCTAGGTCTACACTCGGTTAAAATTGTACACGGCGATCTTCTGAGCGAGCAAAATCTAGGATATTTTGATAAAATCCTGCTTGATGCCCCATGTTCGGCCTTAGGGGTTATACGCCGTAACCCGGACATCAAATGGTGCAGACGTGAAGCAGACCTTAAACGAAACCAAAAAACCCAGGGCAGACTTCTTGAAAAAGCTGCCGACATGTTGAAACCCAGTGGAGGAAAACTGCTCTATGCAGTATGTTCAAACGAACCGGAAGAGTGTGAAGAGGTAATAGAGGAGTTCCTGCAGAAAAGACCGTTTAAAATTATCGACATCGGAAATAGCGCAAGCGATGAGAGATTTTTCCGTACCATGCCTCATAGTAACGATATTGACGGCTTCTTTGCAGCACTGCTGACCAAGAACTAAAGTGAGAGATGAAGATATAAGTAGTTACGGCAAATGAGTTTATTAAAGTTCATACGCTTACTGTTTTATGTTATATTTTTTACTGTTATTGCAGCCGTATCGGCTACCGTATCCTACAGGGTGCTCAGCTACGGGGAGGAAACCAAGGTTCCCAACCTTGTCGGCCGAACCCTGGCAGACGCAAAAGCCATAGTGCAGAGCCGAAATCTCCATATTAAAGTGGATGGTTCCGAGTATCACAATGAAATTCCGGTCGGGTTTGTTTCAGGACAAAAAATAGTATCTGGTACGGATGTTAAAGAAGGACAGATAATAGGAATCATATTAAGCAAAGGTCCTAAATCAGCCTTGACTCCCGACTTCATAGGCAGGCCTCTTGACGACGCACGGTTTCTTGTGGTCGAAAGAGGCCTTGAGATGCGCCGGGTCAGCCGAACCCATCATAAAAGTGTACCGGCAGGGATAGTGATCACGCAGAATCCTTTGCCGGGCAGCAGAGGTGCCTCTGTTATAAGCCTGCTGGTCAGCCTGGGGCCTGATAAGGTATACGTGGACGTTCCACTGCTGGTGGGATTGGAACATGAAAAAGCTGCTCAACAAGCAAAAAAGCTCGGGCTGGTACTACGCTATACAGGGTTTGGAAATTCAGTCGTAAGCCAGTCGCCGAAAAGCGGCTCACGCATTCCTAAAGGAGAGGTTGTCGAGGTCAGGCTGGGAGAAGTTGAAAATTAACAAGGGCCCAAATTGCGATTTGCCGCGAAGATATGTGCTAAGATTTTAAGTTTGGTTGATTCAACCGGTCCGATCGTTCTAATCAGACCGGTCAACCCCAACAGGTGCATATTAAATAAGAAGATCGTTTGGCTTGGTATATCTATATAATGAACAAACAAACTAACAAGACACTGGTAGCTCCATCCATTTTATCGGCTGATTTTTCCCGCCTTGGCGATGAAGTGCGAAGCGCTGAGTCTGCAGGAGCAGACTGGATCCATATCGATGTTATGGACGGTCATTTTGTGCCTAACATCACCATCGGACCGTTGATCGTAGAAGCAGTCAAGCGTGTAACCGACCTGCCCCTTGATGTCCATCTGATGATTGAAAGGCCCGACGATTATGTTGAGACTTTTGCAAAAGCCGGCGCCGACATAATCACTGTTCATACAGAGGCCTGTCTGCACCTGCACAGGACACTGCACCATATCAGAGAAGCAGGCTCACTTGCCGGAGTAGCTCTTAATCCTGCAACCCCCATATCCTGCCTTGAACATATACTGCCGAACCTGGATATGATACTGGTAATGTCGGTAAATCCAGGATTCGGAGGACAATCATTTATTCCTCAATCACTAGAGAAAATACAACTAACACGATCAAAGGTTAATAGCAGATCCGGAGGTAGAGAAATATTAATTGAAGTTGACGGAGGAGTAACATCTGCCAATGCTCTTAAGGTTGTCGAAGCCGGAGCCGATATATTGGTCATGGGATCAGCATTCTTTGGAGCCGGCGACCGCCCAGGTCTTGTTAGCTCTATAAGACAACAGGTGGAAAAACATGCTGGCAGACTCAACAGCTAAAACTATGGATTTTCTGCGTACTATTCCGTTTGTTTCATCGATCGAGGAGGCCGGATACCTTGACAAGGTCTTAACCGTCATCGGGATCTTTGCTGCTTTCTTCTTCTTAAAACTATTAAGCAAAGCAGGCAAAGCTGCTGTCGGCGCAACAAAATCTTCATCGCGAATAAAAAACGCGCTCTGGCCTCCTGAAAAGCAGGCCTCGAGCCTGGAAAAACGCGGAAATTTTGAACAGGCCGCGCTTTTATACAAAGAGGTCGGAAAAATTAACGATGCGGTCAGGTGTTATCAAAAGCTTGACGACCCTGTAATGGCCGGAGAGTTTCTTGAGGCGATGGACTGCTTTGCCGAGGCTGAAGAGATGTACAGACAGGCAGAGAGCAAAAAACATCTGAAGAATGTTCTGATAGCACAGGACAAGTGGGATGAAGCAGCAGAAATACTTTTAGCTGAAGGTAAAAACAGCATGGCCGCAGATGCATTTGAAAAGGCCGGCATGCTGCTTCGTGCAGCTGAAATTCACGACTCGGCAAATAACTTCAACAAGGCAGGGAACCTGTACAAATCGGCAGGTGAAAGCCTGAAGGCGGCAGAAGCATTTGAAAAAGCCTACATGCAGGATAAAGTCTTCATGAAAGAAAGGCCGGAGCTGGCTGTTTTGGCCGGCGACCTTTTTGCTGAGTCCGGATCTGCAAAAGAGGCAGGAAAAATGTACGCACTGGGCAATCGTCCTGATGACGCGGCAGCGGCATATGAATCAGCCGGAATGTATCAGGAGGCTGGAGAACTTTATTTCAAAGCTAAGCAGTATGAAAAGGCGGCAGAGTGTTTTAAATTGTCAGGCGATACTATTCAGGCGGCGTTAGTAATGGCGGAACATATGGAGGCCGAGGGAAACCTTTCTGAAGCGGCAGCCTTTTACCATGAAGGGGATAACACAATGAAAGCAGCCGAGATGTTCGAGGCTGCGGAAATGCATGCAGAAGCGGCTGAGTGTTATGCAGAAATGGGCGAATACAGAACGGCTGCTGAATGCTTTGAAAAGTCAGGACAGACTTTAAACGCAGCCGAAATGTTTCAACACGCAGGCAAATTCGAACATGCCGCGGAGTTATTCCTGGCTGTTGGAGAAATAGAAAAGGCCATAAGCATGTTTGACAAATATGGACGATTCTATGATGCCGGAATGCTGCTTGCACAACTAGGCATGACCGGTCAGGCCATTACGGCCCTAAAAAAAGTCTCTGCTGAAGACAGGCGTTTCAGGGAAGCTAATTATCTACTTGGAAATATTTTAAGAAAAAACGGTCTTCTTCCGGAAGCTATTGATGCATATAAAAATGCTGTGGCACAAGATCCTGTCGGGACCGGAACCATGGATATTTATTATAACCTCGCCTTGATACTTGAAAAAGAAGAACGCCACGAAGAAGCGCGTCCGATATTCAGAGAAATCTTTTCCATTAATCCGGACTACAAAGATGTGAGGCAGCGCACTGAAACAAAGTCCTGACATCATCTTTGCACGTGCCGAGCGGGCAAGAGTATCCACACGGTACTCAAAAGCCCTCTTGCTGTACTCGGATGCGCTTCACGCTTATATTAAAGAAGGAAACATCAACGGAATAATCGATTGTCACATAGCCACAGGTGATACCCTAAGGATGACCGGAGAGTTTGAAACAGCCATAACACACTATAATGAAGCTCTGGAAATAACCGAAGATTCATCTGGAAACCAAGTAACTGCTGCTGACTGCCACTGTGGAATAGGCCTATCTTACCGGGCACTCGGTGATTGGAAAACAGCGCTGCAACGCCTGAAAAAAGCCGATAAAATATATACTAAACACGAAGACCGCCGTGGACATGCCTTTACCACATGGGCACTGGCAGGCACTTACAGAATTAAAGGCGATATTCAGCAGGCGATTGAGACCTTCAACTCCGCGCTCAAAGAGTACCGGAACCTCCGTGACCGCCGTGGAATAGGATACTGTTACAACGGCCTTGGAGGAGCAAATCGTATTGCCGGTAATTTCAAGGATTCAGAAAAGTATTACAAGAAGGCCAACCAGGTTTTCGAGCGACTTAAAGATCGTTTTGGAAGAGCTTATTCCTACTGCGGTTTGGGTAACTCCCGCCGTATGGTGGGAGATTACCACAACGCCATCGACTACTTCAGAAAAGCCAGCCGCCTTTATAAGAAGATAGGCGACAGGGTAAGTTATGCATACACTTTATGGAGCATTGCTACAACACACAAGATGAAGGGCAGATATAGGCGCGCCTTTAGAAACCTGGAAAAAGCCGAATCACTATTCAAAGGAACAAATGATCCACGCGGCCTGATATATTGCAGGCTGATCTACGGAGAACTCCGTCTGTTGACAGGAGACCGCACAGGAGCCAGACGGCTTTTCAGAAGCGGCCTTAACAGCGCCGTAAAATTCGGTTTTAAAGTAGAGGCCGCTCATGCCAGAATGCTTCTCGAACTGCCTCCTGGATATGCCAGGCTCGGCATAAAACTTGATTTCAACAACCCGCCTTATAACCTGCCTTAAACCCAAAATATACACATCACGTTTTTGGCGCATTCAGATTCCATTTTTGACAACTGACTTGGGAGCAGAGTCTCCTAACTTTCTCTTAGCCCTGCTGCTATATCTGCCGCAATTTTGCGGTTGATTCCAGGAATTTTGATGAGTTCATCCTCACTTGCAGCCCTTATGGCTTCTATACTTCCAAATGCCTTAAGAAGAGTTAGTCTGCGCGCTTTGCCCACGCCATGGATGGCATCCAACGGCGATGAAAGACTTCGTGCTGCACGAGCCTGGCGATGATAATTAACTGCGAAACGGTGAGACTCGTCACGAATCTTTTGTAGAATATGTGTGGCCGGCCTAGCCGGGTCCAGCCTGATAGCATCTTTTTGTCCGGGAAGAAAAACCCGTTCAGGAAGATCAGTATTTTTACGCATTTTCGCAAGAGCGATGATTTCCGCTTTGCCCCTACTAATTCCGCCAAAAGCCTTAAGGGCAGACTCCAGTTGGCCACGCCCGCCATCGATCAGAATAAGGTCTGGGACAGACTCTTCCTTGTAACTTCTTGAAACAATTTCCTGCATCATTGCAAAGTCGTCCATTCCTTCAACAGTTTTTATTTTATACCGCCGGTACTCATCCTGCAGGAAATCCCCTGCTTTCCAGGATATCCTAGAGCCGACAGATTCCGTACCGGATAAAGTAGAGATATCAAAGGCATGAATCCGCTCCGGAATACGTTTTAGCCCCAAAATCTCCCTTAACTGCATAAGAGCCGCATCTACTTTTTTAGAAGAATGCCGTTTGAACGACATCAAAGCGTTCTCCTGTGCCATCACTAAAAGTTCAGCCCGTTTTCCGTTTTTTGGTGCGGCTTTTATCTGAACAGCTTCACCTCTGCGCTTCGAAAGCCAACCGGCAAGCAACTCTCCATCCGGATGCTCCATTGGAAGAAGTATCTCTTTAGGTACCGGCAAATCTTTGGTATAAAACTGGTCTATAGCCGAGGCAAGAACCTCGGCGTCGGTACCGTCTTGGCTGCCTTTCAGAAAAAAATCACGTCCGCCTGTCAACATCCCGGAACGAACAAATAATACCTGTATACTGAGTGCTGATTCTTCGCGGTAAAGAGCAAATACATCTATGCTCCCAAGGCCCGGGGATATAATCCGCTGTGACTGCCAGGCCTTTTCAATACGAGATATTCTATCACGCAACTTTATAGCTTCTTCAAAAGCCAGGTTTTCAGAAGCCGCAAACATTCTTTCTCGAAGTTGATCCAGAAGTTCCCGGCTATGTCCACGAAGAAACAACTTAACATCATTGACTATCTTCATATAGTCGTCACGACTAATTTTATCGGCGCAGGGACCGGAACATCGATTCATCTGGTACTTAACGCAAGGACGCATGGGTTTATCCAGTTTGTACTTGCATGTACGAATCGGAAATGTGCGGCGTATAAAGGCCATGGACTCCCACATACTTGCGGCTGGAACGTATGGTCCAAAATAGAGGGATCCGTCACGTTTTATACGCCGGACCACTTTCAAAGCCGGCCACTTTTCTTTTATTGTAAGAGATAGGTAAGGGTAGTTCTTGTCGTCCCTTAGAATTATATTGTAGGGGGGCTTGTGTCTTTTTATAAGGTTGGCTTCCAAAATAAATGCTTCAAGCTCAGATCCGGTCACCAGGTAATCGCAGCCGTCAGTCTCAAGAATCATCTTCCGCTTTCGAGGCTCAAGACCGGCTCCATGCCGGAAGTAAGACCTAACCCTGGCCCGCAGATTTTTGGCCTTTCCCACGTAAAGAACTCTTTGTTTTTTGTCTTTGAAAAGATATACTCCGGGTTCTAATGGAAGAGTTTCAGCAAGATTATTTTTAAATACCATATCAGCAAGTAATAAACTTTATTCAAAAAGTAGTAATAATATTATAATAGAGGCAATGACAAAATATAGCGAAGACTCTTCTGCCGCTAATCCTCCTGAGAGCCGACTTGTAGATCACTTTGGCAGGGTAATCAAATATGTCCGTCTTTCTGTTACAGACAAGTGTAACCTGCGATGTTTTTACTGTCTGCCAAAGGGCTTTGATGCTTTCAAACAAGAAGAAGGGCAGCTTACGTTCGACGAAATCGAGAGGGTAATCAGAGCCTTTGCTGAACTCGGCGTCAGGCTTGTGCGTATAACTGGAGGCGAGCCTCTACTGCGCGAAAATCTGGTACAACTGGCAGAAAAGCTGTCATCCCTGCCCGGAGTGGATGAACTTTCGGTCAGTACAAACGCCACCCTGTTGTCCAAGTATGCGGAAGACCTCAAGAGTGCCGGTATCAGCCGTATAAACGTCAGCCTGGACACCTTAAATCCAGAGCGATTCAGAGAAATTTCCGGCGGCAGGCTTGAATCCGTGCTCGATGGACTAATGGCGGCAAAGTCTGCGGGGTTCTCGCCCATCAAAGTAAATATTGTTGCATTAAAGGGAATCAACGATGACGAGTTCGTTGATATGGTCGAGTTTTGCCTGAAACACGGTTTTACTCTTCGTTTTATAGAAACCATGCCTATAGGCAACGCCTGCCGTCATCCAAGCAACCTCTATCTTAACCTTCAAGAGGTGAAAATCAAGCTGCTAAAACACTTTAATCTCGTTGAAACAGCAATGCCGGGCGGCGGAGGCCCGGCCCGTTATTTTAAGGTTGAAAACACAGAGATGTCTATAGGTTTTATTAACCCGATATCTCAGCATTTTTGCGAAACATGTAATCGTGTACGTTTATCTGCAAACGGCACGCTTTACCTTTGTCTTGGGCAACAGAACAGCTACGATCTGCTTCCTATTCTGAGACAGGGAGTCAGTGATGACGGGCTAAAGGAAGCTATCTTTGAAGCGCTTAAGCGTAAGCCTAAGCACCATGAATTCGGTGAAGACCACGGCCGGATTACACGGTTTATGTCAACAACAGGAGGATAAAATGAGTACTTCCGACATATCGCAACAGTCCATGCACTCGGTAGAGGAGGCTCTTGATTTACTGCTTTCCAATGTCCGGCCAATAACAGACATAGAATCCGTTCATACAATGCAGACGCTTGGCCGGGTTCTGGCAGAAGCCCGGTATTCCAGGATTAATGTTCCACCAGCTGACAATAGCGCTATGGATGGTTATGCAGTAGCGAGCCGGGACATCATGCCGGAAGCATCTGGAAAAAAGGAGATAAAACTGCCTGTATCACAGCGAATTACCGCAGGCCGGGCCGGAAACCCTCTCGTGCCTGGCACAGCGGCACGAATATTTACCGGTGCTCCAGTTCCCTTGGGAGCCGATACCGTAGTGATGCAGGAGTATTGCCGGTTGGATGAGGATGGTATGGTTACTATCCAGACACCGGTTACGCCCGGTGTTAATGTGAGATACGCCGGTGAAGACATAACAAAAGACGATCAAATTCTTGCAGCAGGAACAAAGATGGCCCCTCAGCATATGGGACTGGCAGCCTCAACAGGTCTTGAAGAGCTGCCGGTTTACAGACGTCTGCGTGTAGCTGTATTTTGTACAGGCAACGAACTAGTCGAGCCGGGTCAGCCTCTTAAATCTGGAGAAATCTACAACTCAAACAGATATACTCTGGTCGGTTTTCTGACAGCACTGGGCTGTGAAGTGGTAGACATCGGCATTGTCCGCGACGATCTCGAAACCACCCAGGAGGCGCTGCTTACCGCCGCAGAACAAGCAGATTTAATCATAACCAGCGGAGGAGTCTCTGTGGGAGATGAAGACTACGTAAAGATTGCAGTTAACCGGCTTGGACAGATCGAGATGTGGAAAATAGCTATCAAACCTGGTAAACCCCTGGCATTTGGAAACGTAAGGTCGATACCGATCATAGGCCTGCCCGGAAACCCTGTCTCCCTTTTCGTAACGTTCTGCCTTTTTGCACGGCCTTTTATTCTTAGGCTTCAGGGGATGAAAGATGTGAAACCTAAGTCGATTTCAGCGGTTGCGGACTTTGAGTGGCCGGCAGCCAACAAACGACGGCAGTTCCTGCGGGGCAAGCTAAACGGTGCAGGAAACGGCAACGCTACCATTAAGATTTATCCGCACCAGGGCTCTGGTGTGCTTACTTCAACCGGTTGGGCGGACGGACTGGCAGTTATCCCGGAAAACAGAGCAGTTAAGCGAGGTGATACTATGAACTTCCTTCCTTTTAGTGAACTACTGTCGTAAAATCCGATAAAAGAGATACAAAAACAGCTAAGTTAGCTTAGGAAAACGCTCAAAAAAACTCCAATAAAGAACGTGCTGAAAAAAAGTCGTATCTAAAAAGTCCTTATAATTTTTTCGGGGATCTATGTTTCATTTATTGACAAGACAGCAAAGGAGTTCCGGCAAAGCAAATAGAATGGACTTTAAAGCAGATGTCAAAAGTAAGCCCTGGCGAGGTTTTTAACTTTCTGGTAAAGGTAAAAGATACTGTTTCCGCGCTCACCTTGAGGGAAGGATCAAAAAGGTTTACTACTAAAAAGCAACAGGCAATGATAAAGCGACAGGAATACAGAATGCGGAAATATTAATTTTGTTGAGCATCGGCAGTATACTCGAGGCTTGCAACCTCATTGATACGGTTGTTGCCGTCTACCTTGATAATAGTAGGATGGTATTGTTTCAACTCATCATCTGTAAGATATTCGTAGCAAAAAATAATAACCTGATCTCCCGGAACACCCTTTCTGGCTGTAGGGCCGTTAAGGCATATTACGCCCGAACCCTCTTGACCTGGAATTACATACGTCTCAAACCTTTCTCCATTGTTGATATTGCTGACAAGAACCTGCTCATAGGGCAACATGCCTGCCCGCTTCATAAGAATAGGATCAATTGTTAGACTGCCTTCATACTCCAGCTCCGAAGCCGTAACAGTGGCACGATGAATTTTAGATCTAAGCATACATCTAAGCACAACTAACCTCTCTATTGCTCAATTATTTTGGGGACTTTATAGTATTTGCCTGTGCCTTCCGGAGCGTTTGACAACACTTTTTCACGTGAAAGCGAGCTGCCAACAACATCGTTTCGGAAAACATTTTTTAAATCGAACACATGTGAGGTCGGTTCCACTTTAGTGGTGTCAAGCTCATTCAATTTCTCCACATAGGACAAAATATCGCCTATCTGTGTAGTAAATTGCGTAAGCTCCTCATCGTCAAGCTTTAGTCTGGCCAGCATAGCCACATGCTCTATTTCACGTTTATTTATTTTCATGGCTGATTATAACTTAACTTGAGCGGTTTTACTGTTTGATCCTCAACCATTAGAATATGATCAGGCCGGACCGAACCAACCAAACTTAGGATCTTGGCAGAACTATTCACTACAAGCAGCTAAACTTATGCTTTAAATAACTTCCAAGTTGGCGAATTTCAAAGATAAACACTTAACGCCGACACTTGGAAAGTTCACAGTCACTTTGGCGGAATCACCCTGGCCGGCCAAGTCCCTGACAACACCGTTGCCCCATGTAATATGTTTTACCCTGACACCTACGGAAAAAGGCATCTGATCTCCTGTTTTTTTCTCTTGTTTCGGCGGAGTATGCAGATCAGCCGAGCCATTTGCTGATGAAGCATGCTTTACAGTGCAACAGAGATCCTCAGACAGATCCTGCAGAAAACGCGAAGGCTTCTGCATCTGGACCCTTGTATAGAACCTGCGTTTCGCAGCACCGGTAAGGTAAAGCACATCTTTTGCCCTGGTCATTCCCACATACAAAAGACGCCGTTCCTCCTCTATTCCCTTACCATTGTCCTGCTCAGGCGCATGCGAGTGTGGCAGAAGTCCTTCCTCCAGGCCTGCCATATAAACAACAGGAAACTCCAGGCCCTGGGCCTCGTAAACAGTCATAAGGGAGACAGCATCCGCGTTTTTAACCTCGTTACATTCGCAAAAGAGAGAAACATGGTCAAGAAACTCATACAGATTTCGCCCCGAAGCTTCTTCTATCAACCGGTTTATATTTTTAATCCGCACATCCGGTTCCTTCTCCTCTGAAAGCCACTTCATATAACCTGTTTTATTCAGCATAACATCAATAACCTTGCCGGCATCATTATAGGATTTTCCGGTACGGATAATAAGGTCGAGAAGTTTCTTCACCTTGCTCTGAGACTTCTTGGAACTGGAGGTTTTCCTAAAGGCCTCAAACAGACTGACACCATCTTTTCTGGCGTTATCAATCGTCTTTGTCAATGTGGTTTCTCCAATTCCCCTTGACGGACTGTTTATAATCCTTCCAAGGCTCAAGGAATCATTCGGATTCATAACCACCTTGGCATAGGCAATTGCGTCCTTCACCTCGGATTTCAGATAAAGAGGGCAGACAGCATGTACATAATAGGGAATTCCTTCATCACGCAAAGCCTTTTCGATCGGCCGAAGCTGCGCGCTCATTCTGTAAAGCAGGCCAAAATCCTTATAAGCATAGCTTCCTCTGAGGAAAAGTTCTCTGACTGTCTGTGCTATGTAAGAAGCCTCGTCAGCCTCTGTTCCTCCACAAAAATACTGTGGCTTACGTTTTATCGATTTCCGTTCACTTTTCAACTTCTTTTTATAGCGTCCCGGGCTGCCTTCTATTACAGCCCCGGCAGCATTAAGTATACATGGTGTGCACCTGTAGCTCTGTTCAAAGTGAATTACGCTGATATTGTTGAAATCTTCTTTAAAACGGCTTATATGTTCCACTTTAGAACCTTTGAAACCGAATATCCCCTGATCGTCATCCGCAGTAATGAAGACATTACCGCTTTCTTTGCCAAGAAGCCTGACAAAACTGTACTGTGCCGGGTTTATATCCTGGAAATCGTCAACCATAATCTGACTGACTCTGTTTTGCCATTTACTCAATATGGATTTGTGTTCCTGAAAAAGATTTACAGTGTACATAACGAGGTCATCGTGATCCAGACAGTTGTTCTTCCGGAGCTCGGTCTGATAACGCATATAAACCTTGGCCAGTTTTTCTTCAAAACCAAAACCTCCACCCTTGCCTAGGAATTCCTCATGTCCTATCATCTCGGCCTTAAGGTTGCTGATACGTGACGCTATGCCTCTAAAAAGAGCCTCGTGGATCTTAAATTCTTTAAGGATCGACCTTATTAAGCCAAAGCGGTCTTCCTCGCCGTACACAATAAAATTCCGGCCAAAGCCCAGCTTTTGAGCTTCCTCTCTTAAGATACGGCAGCATATTGTCTGAAATGTATCTATGTTGACACTACTACCAAAATCATTATCACCCGAATAATCACTACCCGACAGAGCACATATCCTGTTCTTAATCTCGAAAGCGGCTCTCGGACCAAGTGTCAAGACAAGCACTTCCTCCGGCCGCATCTTCTTCGATCTCACAAGGTATAGATACCGGCAAGCAACAACTTCCGTTTTCCCGCTGCCAGGCCCGGACAGGATCATGGCAGGCCCGTTAAGGTGTGTCAACGCCTCAATCTGCTTCTTGTTATGTCCCTCCAACATCTTCTGCTTCAAACCGTAAGTTCCTTCCACTTTTTTATGCATTTACGTTCAATTTTAAGCCTTTGCTCCTTACTCTACAGTAACGCTTTTTGCAAGGTTTCTCGGCTGATCCACATCGCAACCCCTTAAGACGGCTATATGGTACGCGATCAACTGAAGAGGTAAGGAAAAAAGCAGCGGCGCAAGAAGAGGATGAGTATTTGGAACCAGAAACACGTCCTGGTCTTCCCTGCAGAGATTCTTCCCGTCTTCAACACCAATCGCGATCACCCTGCCGCCACGGCTTTTGGCCTCTTCTATATTAGCAAGAATCTTCCCGGAAGCGCCATCTCCCGGCACGATAGCCACCACAGGCAGTTCATCATCAATCAAAGCTATAGGACCATGCTTCATTTCTCCAGCCGGATATCCCTCAGCATGTATGTAAGAAATTTCCTTCAACTTCAGCGCGCCCTCAAGCGCAATAGGATAGTTTATCCCCCGTGCCAGATACAGAAAATCAGTGGCCTTAGCGTACCGTTTGGACATCTCAGCTATATCGGATTCCCGCTGCAGGATGCCTTCCATTAAGTGCGGAATGGAAATAAGGCCGCTCAGGATCTCCCGGGTCTCGTCACTGGAGCAGGCCCCCTTGGCCCGTCCGATAGCAAGAGCCAGCAGGTACAAAGCGGCAAGCTGCGAAGTGAACGCCTTTGTGGAAGCTACACCTATTTCCGGTCCCGCATGAGTATAGATAACAGCATCGGCCTCTCTCGAAGAGCTGCTCCCCACGACATTACAGATGCTTAAGACTTTGGCTCCGCGGCGCCTGGCCTCCTTTTGAGCTGCTAAGGTGTCAGCGGTTTCGCCGGACTGAGTGATTGCTACGAAAATATCCCCCGGACCTATGATCGGGTTCCGGTACCGGAATTCCGAGGCGATATCGGTCTCGGTAGTCGTCCTGGAAATGGTTTCGATCAAGTACTTACCTATAAGGCCGGCATGCCAGGAAGTACCGCAAGCCACAAGAAAAACCTTTTTAACTCCGGCAAGATCCTCGCGCGAAAACCCTATTTCTTCGTAGTTTATATCGCCGGCTTCGAGCGAAAACCTGCCCCTGATAGTATCCATGACCGTGCGCGGCTGCTCAAAGATCTCCTTAAGCATAAAGTGACGGTAGCCACCTTTTTCCGCCATTGCAGGGCTCCACGTGATTTTTTCGACCTCTGCATCAACCGGCTGCCCCTCGAAATCGGTGACACTAACACCGTGAGGCGTAAGCACCGCAATCTGGCGATCTCTCATAATTATCACATCACGCGTGTGACTAAGAAGCGCAGGTATATCCGAGGCAACAAGATACTCCCCCTCTCCCAGGCCCAAAACTAACGGGCTTTCCTTTTTGGCTGCCACAAGCTTATCAGGCTCATATTCACTTATAACACCTATAGCAAACGATCCTTCGGCCTCGGTTAATGCCTGCTTTACAGCCTCTTCAAGAGGCACTTCTCCTTTACAGTGGAACGCTATTAAGGCGCAAAGCACCTCGGAATCGGTGTCGGAGTTAAAGCTAAAACCATGTTTTTTTAAACGCTGCTTAAGCTCCATATAGTTTTCGACGATTCCGTTGTGAACAACAGCCACGCCTTGTATCCGGTGAGGATGCGCATTTTCCGTCGTAGGTCCACCGTGAGTAGCCCATCTTGTGTGACCGAGCCCTATGTTGCTTGATATACTCTCTCCATCGATCAGAGACTCAAGATCACGTATCTTGCCGGCGCACCTGCGAACCTCAAGACCACTTGGACAAGGAAAAACTATCCCGGCCGAGTCATACCCGCGGTACTCCAGGCGTTTTAGACCATCAACCAATATCGAAACAGCGTTATGGGTTCCTATGTAGCCTATAATTCCACACATAATATCTTTATTAGTTTAACCGGTTAGTAAGAAAGAATTAAAATTCAGACTATTTTTTTTTCTTAGCCCATCCCTTGATATTTCTCTGTCTGGTACGGCTTAAGGCCAGGGACCATGGCGGCACATCGGATGTTACTGTTGAGCCGGCCCCCACATAAGCTCCTTTTCCTATACGCACAGGAGCTATAAGCTGAGTGTCGCTGCCTATAAATGCGGCTTCGCCGATAGCTGTCCGGTGTTTGTTTGTCCCGTCATAGTTACACGTAATAGTCCCGGCTCCAATATTTACATCTTTACCGACGGATGCATCACCCAAATAACTTAAATGCATCGCTTTAGCTCCGCTTTCAAGCACTGTTTTTTTAAGTTCAACAAAATTTCCGACCTTTACATTGCTTTTTAAAATGCTTCCGGGTCTAATATGGGCAAACGGTCCCACCAGGCATCCATCGCCTATTTTGCTTTCTTCTACAAGGGATGAGTCCTTTATCACCACGTCCTTACCAACTGTGGCGTTGAGAAGTCTGACTCCGGGAAACAATGTGCATCCATCGCCTATGCGGCAGGAGCCCTCTATAGTGACATTTGGATAGATAATCGTATCCCGGCCGATTTTCACACCAGGATGGATAAAGGTGCTTTCCGGATGCATGACGCTAACACCCGAGTCCATCAGCCCGGAAATAGTCCTCCACCTTAAAACTCCAGCGGCTTCGGCCAATTCCCGACGACTGTTAACTCCCATAAGGTCCACTTGGCTAACCATGCAACCTTCAACCTTGAGTCCGGCCTTTGCAGCCAGAGCAACAATATCCGTCAAATAATACTCGCCGGCTGCGTTCTTGGGACGAATCTTATCAAGAAGCGGTAGAACCTCAGACTCCATAAGATAGATTCCTCCGTTCACTTCCCTGATAAGACGCTGCTGGGCAGAGGCGTCTTTGTTTTCAACTATACCGGTTATGCGGCCTTGTTTGTTTCGAAGAATTCGGCCATAAGAGCCGGGGGTATCTGTTACAAAGGTTCCTATTGTGAGAGAATTCTTCGAAGCTCCTTTTCTGTGGGACAGGAACAGGGACTGAAGGGTTTCTTTCCTTACAAGTGGCATATCCCCATTTACTACTAGCACAGTGCCGCAGAAACTCCCGAGCGCGGCAAGCCCGGTCTTAAAAGCATCAGCAGTACCCTCCATCGCCTTCTGCCTTGCAAAAACAAGATCCGGCTGTCCATTAAAGGCAGCCTCAACAAGATCTCCCTGATGACCGGTTACAACAGAAATTTTTGCCGGCTTAAGCGTACGCAGTGCAGCTAACGGATACGTCAGCATAGGCAGACCGAGAATGGGATGCAACACCTTGGCAGTCCCGGATCGCATCCGGGTGCCAAGCCCTGCAGCCAGAACAACACCCGCAAATTGTTTCATGGCTTGAAATGCACGCAGGCCGTAAATTCTACGGTGACACGCCGGAGTTGAAAGAGTAAGCCTGTGAAATTCATTGGTGAAGTTTATTTTATAACGAAAGCGCGTGAAAAAGCACGCACCCGGCGGAACGTTACCGCCTCTTACCTGCTATGACCTGTCATAGACGTCGTCAAAACGGACAATATCGTCCTCGCCAAGATAGTCGCCGTTTTGAACCTCAATAACATGCAAAGGAACTTTCCCCGGGTTTTCCAAACGGTGATGCGTGGACATAGGTATAAAGGTGGATTCGTTTGGATGAATATCAATAATCTCGTCACCCCTGGTAACCCTGGCGGTACCTGCGACCACAACCCAGTGCTCACTCCGGTGATGATGCATCTGCAAGCTAAGCTTGGCGCCCGGCAGAACCATGATCCTCTTGATCTTATACCTGGGTCCCTTTTCCAGGATAGTATAAGAACCCCATGGCCTCTCTACAGTCAGGTGAGTCACATGTTCTTCCGCATCCCGCTCACGAAGAAGGTCGACAACCTTCTTGACATCTTGTGAACGCTCTTTGGGGCAAACCAAAACCGCATCCGGGGTTTCGACAACAACCATGTCCTGAAGACCTACCGTGGCCACCAGTCTTTTACCGGCAATCACAGATGTATTGGATGAATCCAGGTCAATCACATTTCCCTGAAAAATGTTTCCACGGGGGTCTTTACTTAGAACCTCATCCAGCGCACTCCAGCTTCCTACATCCGACCACCCAAAATCCACTGGAAGAACCACAGACCGGTCTGTCTTCTCCATAATTGCGTAGTCTATCGATATAGACGGCATTGCAGAATACTGCTGGTCTGTTACAATATCCTGTGCAAGAACTTCCGGGATCTCCGGCTGAAACTTTTCAAGCTCTTCCATTATTGTTTTGGCTTTCCAGCAAAAGATACCGCTGTTCCAGAAGTAGTTACCCTCAGCCAGGTATTGCTCTGCCGTTGCTTGGTCGGGTTTTTCGGTAAAACGCGCCACCTTCAGAACACCGCCTTCAACTTTTTCGCCACCATGTATATAGCCGTAACCGGTTTCAGGGCTGGAAGGCTTAATTCCAAATGTAACAAGAAAATCACGCTCGGCGATTTTATATGCAACATCAACAGCCTTCCTGAATCCCTCCTTATTTTTGATGAAGTGATCAGCAGGCATAACGAGCATTATTGCATCAGGATCACTTTTTAGAATTGTAGAAGCGGCAAGTCCTATTGCAGGAGCAGTGTTACGCGGAGCAGGCTCTTCAATAATCCGGACTTTTTTAAAGTTCAGCATCTTTACGACCGCCGCCTGCGCACGTGTGGTTACAATCATGACATCTCCAACTGCCGTAATACCCTCGGCCCTTGCAAGTGTCTCCTCTAACATTGTGTTATCGGAAAGCAGCCTCAACAGCTGTTTTGGGGATTCCTCACGGCTCATCGGCCAGAAACGGGTTCCGCTTCCTCCGGCCAGTATTACTGCAAAAAGTTTTGCGCTCACTAGTTTTTAGACCTATTAAAATTTAAAACATTGTACGAACAGTTAGGTGAAACAGGTTGGACTTATTTTTATCACTGCTTTTATGTTCCACGTCAAGAAGAGCTGTCAAGCCGACCTTGAGATTCTCCATAGGAAAATACCAGATGGAAGCTCCTAGGTTCTGATCATCATCGCTCGCTGAAAGATTATCATCATCATAACCCAGTTTTTCATAACGAAGGGTTGCATAATATTTATTATCAGTCCCAAACAGGTATGCCGCCTGCGCAAAGTATGCCTCAAATTTTTGTTCTTGGCTGGTAGTTGCAAGTGTCCAGTTATCATCATTTCCAAAGGTGTAAGCAGCAATAAGGTCCAGAGGGCCAGACCTTAAAACTCCTTGAAGGGAGTATCGGGTAAAAGCATTTTTGGGTAAATCTACATTGGGGATGGCCGTACCGGTTGTGTCTATACCTCTCATGGCAAAAAATCCTATGGCGCTGCCCTC
This sequence comes from Nitrospirota bacterium, assembly GCA_027021335.1. Taxonomy (GTDB): domain Bacteria; phylum Nitrospirota; class Thermodesulfovibrionia; order SZUA-242; family SZUA-242; genus JALUUO01. Next base: position 4,099 of record JALUUO010000099.1, on the reverse strand, counting down.
AAAAGCCCCCCCGGTAGCTTCCACCCGGCCACCGGCCCAGTAATTAACTTCTTTATTGACGTCATCCTTACCTGCTTTATCTCCAGGGCTTACACCTGCAAAATAAACCACAGGGCCCTGGTAGCCATAAAATGAAATAGCCGGCCGTGCACCTGCCAGCCCTACAGAGTCTTCAGCAATGGTATTACCGGATGAATCTTGACCAGCTCCCCCTGACGACTTGGGGCCCCAGGCAAGAGACTCTTTATCCGTCATCACACGCAGGCGTCCTGATGCAGGCATCCACTCCATGGGTGCCTGCTGACCTATTACAATATTGGCGGTTCCCTGCTGACCAAAAAGATTGTGGAAACCCAGTTTATACCAACTAAAATGCGACTTCCCATTATCATCAATCTCGTTCTCGATAAAAATAGATGTATTTTTATATATGCTGCCTGCAACAAAAAATTGCACCCAGTTTGTCTGACCAAAGGTAACGCGGTCCTCCGGGCTGCCGCCCTCGTATATAGCATTTGTTTGAAATTCCACCGGCCGCAGATTAAGACGAATACCAAAGAGGTTTTTTAATTCATCCAGGACCAACCTGGAAGATATAAGATCCTTTTTCTCGTCTCCATCCTGATCGAATTGGTAACCATCCCGCATGAATTTTTCTCCCATATAGGTGAGGCGCGGAAAAGCTGTATGACAAACTTTGCAGGAGATCTCATATTTTTTCGCCCATTGAGATGTAGCATTTGCATTTCCGGATAACATGACAAATATGGCCGTAAAAACCAGCAGGGGAAAAACGCTCCTTGTAAATATCTGTTTCATGAATAGTTTCTCCTTAACAATAAAAAAGTTGTTTTTATAATTTAGACGCCGTCCACCTTGGTAACGGAATATATCAATCCGACTTGCCTTTGGTCAAGCTTTTTTAGACAAATCACTTTTACCCTTAAAAGATTTTTTAAAAAATAATTCTTGCGAATCTATAAAATATTTTATATAATTTTGACAATTATGAATTTGGCTGGAGAAAAAGAACTAATCTGTGCCTGCCAAGTCCTTTTCGGCTATAATCTGAATGTCGGACCTGATTTCCTTAAGTATCTTCAACCTTCAGGTGTGAAAAAAGCATACCGCAAACGCGCCCGCGAAACCCACCCAGACATGGTAGCGGCCAGAAGTAAAACCCATAACATCAATGCCACCTCGTTTCTTGAGGTTCAGAAAGCTTACGAAAACCTCTCCAGATACCTGACCGCCAGGCAGGTGGAATCGCAGTCTGCCGCAACCTTACGCAATAAAGCCAACAGACATAACCGCTTCGGTGATAATAACCGATTTAACAACACAAAACCCCGCCACCGAAAAAATTACGGACAGACAACCGGAAATACATTTACAAAAGAGCAGTCAAACCAAAGCAGAAACAGTTACCCTTTCAGAGACGGCGGAACTAAATCAGAAAACAGTCACCGCAGCCAGTTGCCGAAACACAAATTACTACTGGGACAATTTCTATATCATTCCGGAGTGATCAGCTGGAGAATGATGATTAAATCCCTTGGATGGCAGATGACACAAAGGCCAAAAATTGGAGAAATAGCCGGACATCTGGGCTGGCTGAACGATAAAGATATTAAACGCATTACCGGCAACCGCCGGGCCCTGGAGCTTTTCGGCAACATCGCCGTAAAACTCGGCCTGCTCAATGAATTCCAGGTAAAAGTGCTTCTTAAAATACAAAGGCGCAGGCAGAGACGCCTAGGGGATTATTTCGTGAACAACGGTGTTCTTACTGCAAAAGAGCTGGAAAATCTGGTTAAAAAATGTACTGAACATAATTCTAAATTTGCCCCAAATTGAGCGATCTTGTCGCTTTAATTTATCTGCACAAAGTCTTTTGTGCGCAGAGATTTTCTAAACTAAAAAACCCTGCCACACCTTCCAGGCCTGTCCACATTCTTTTAAAACACTGGCGTTAGGATCTTTAGCAGATCGGATCAGATTCGCAACCGATAGCTCAACTTGGGCCTAAAGCAAAAAATAGTTTAATTTTCCTCTTCGCCAACCAGCTCAGCTGTTGTCGAAATGCGGGTATTATTAGTACCCTCCGGCACCCAATGAAGATATATAGGTTTCTCATGCCGCAACATATCAATAAGCTCTGGAAGTACCGAACGCCTGTAGTAAAGCGCATAACGGCCATTACTGTACTGCCTAGCTTCTGGCAGAGGCTGTGAGTCACTCCTGAAATATACGTATGCAATATGGGCGCCGGTAGAATCATACAAGAATAAAGTAGGCGTTGCGTCCTCCCTTGAAGAAAACAGGTAATATAAGTACTTTTTAATCTCGATGCTTTGTGCCATGGTTATGCTACCTCCAGTTGTGATTGATATATAAAGCGAAGCTTTAAATGCGTTAACCGATCAAAATTTACACTATTTACCCTAACAGTTTGAACCCCACGAATCTTCGCGGCATATTATTCAATCTTAGTTATAACCCGATACCGTTTCAATATTGGTAGTATATCATATTGGAAATTTCAGAATTTTAGGGGACGCTGTTGTCTAATTTAACTTGTTCTGATAGAATTGTATTTAATCACACGATTAATGGAGGATACGCATGCCCCGACAGGCCAGACCTGATGCCCCTGGTACACTGCATCACATAATAATCCGGGGGGACAGAAAAGAAGAAAATTGTAGATGACCATCATGACCGGGATGGGTTCATCACCCGTTTTGGCACATTGTCATCAGAGACAAAGGCATCCATTTACGCCTGGTCACTAATCCTAAAATAAGCGAGTTATATTTATGACTTTGATTTTGCCGGATTCAGCGTAAGATGTATACAAAAACCCAGCAACTGATAGTCATTTAGCTAGACTTTGGATTCGCATTTCACACTAAAAGAGCATTCTCATTTTTTCACCTTCTCAGTAAGCAAAAAGATAGCTAAAACATCCATAACAAGACATAAGCTGTTCGGAAAACTCTCGTCATTGCGGCGCAACTCTATATCCTCAAGACGAATTCCTCCTACAAGTACGTTATAGGCAATATTCAGTACGTAATCAGATTCATGATAAGGTACATGCCTTCTATTAAGACAAAAAAATATATTCCTCCACCAGATCATCCCTGGAAGAATTATAAGTCAGCTATAAAAAATAAAGAGTTGAGGGTTCAAACATAAAAACAGGATATTTCTATTTTGGTAAGAATAGGATATTTCTATTTTGGTTTGACAAACATCATCTTTTCTTCTTGACTCACGGTGTAATGTATGCTATTTTGAACTGCACAAACGGAAAAAGGATACATAATGGCAATTTCACCAAAACTGAGGCTGACCCCTTAGTTGTCTTATTTGATCCGTTTTCACTGAGATAGAGTCATCCATGTTCGCTTTCTTTATGTGCGGACTTGTGCCGGCGGCATGGCGGATGGGAGGGAGGAGGAGACCGTGGTCATCAACGCGTGTCAACAACCTGCTCCACAATACAATGTCGGTCAGATAGGGGGTAGCATAATGCGTATCGTCAGTATTTTATCACTCGGACTGCTGTTCATTCTGGGCGCTCAGCCTGCGCTTGCTTCCAGCGAGGAGGATGAAATGGCCGAAATGCAGAGGCAGCTGAATTCTGAGGTCATGTCGCAACCTTTTTATGCAGAACAGAAGGAAAAGGTGGAGGCCTACATAAAAGAGGCGATACAGCAGAACCTTAAGCCGGAAATCTACAAGGGGCCCCACTGGAAACCGGGTTACACATGTCGTGACATGTTGCGCTACTCCTGGAAGGAATACCGTAACTGCATGTATTACTACCGTCACTACGGACGCTATTACCCCTATTGATTTGCAGTGAAATGGCGGCCGTCCACTCTGTAACTATATAGCTGCGCATACATAAAATTAAAGCGACAATTTTCTTGACACATGATGCGATGTATGCTAGCCTGGACTTCACTAAACTGGCAAAGATAGGTCATGACAGTTTTACTGTAACTGAGGCTGTAATTTTTATAGCCCCAAAAAAGCAGATTCTTATCATTTTAATAGGGAGGTACAAGGAAAGGAAATGGAGATGAAG
>JALUUO010000098.1 GCA_027021335.1 Nitrospirota bacterium | reverse complement strand
TTTCTCTGACCCTAGCCCTCATCCGGATAGAGACTTCCAGAAAGGTATCCACCTCACGGTTTTTACCAAATTCGGTACATTGTCGGGAAAGCTTCCCACCCCATCATCAGCGCAATGGTAGCAGGTTTCCCTAGGGTACTGACGGGAATACGTCAGGTATAATCAACGTCGTAACTCGTTGTTATACAATCAATTTTGCAACTTCGGGTCGCAACTAACGGAAAGCCTAACTTGCCGGGGCAATAGCGTGATATAAAAAAGCACCAGCGATTACCCGGTCAAGTTTAGGCAAGTGTTCGGAGATTTCCGCCGCTTGATTGTATTTATTCCGTTTTATCCTTTTTCGGTGTTTGGTCAATAAACTGCACATTTTGATCTTTATTGTGCTGGGCGTGATACTTGCCTAAAGGCATAGATGCTAATGCTCTATAGTTAGCTTGGCGTGCATATGGCACATAATCTGCCATTGCAGAATTTACAGCAGTTATAATGGCTTTTGCTATTAGGCCTGCGACTCCACCACCTGTATCCCCGCCTGACAAATCAACAACGACCGTGCCAGTATATTCCCATAGTGTTTGATCTGATGTTGTTGATTTTAGTTTGCAATCGATAGAAACCGTTAATTTCGATGCTAAAACCATATAACTCAAATCCCATTTTTTGATTGATGTAAATAAAACAGCGTCAGCACCAAAGTATTCTTTGAATTTTGCCAACGGCATGTTAACCAAAAGCTCAGAATCGTATATCCCCTCCATTTTTAGAATATCGGCGGTGATTGGGTAAGGGAAGGTGTAATATCCAGAAAATGCCAATGGCTCTTGGATGGTTGTTGAGTAATATTCCTTTGCATCTGCAGCCGTTGATTCATTCATTGGTGGTAAAATAAGTATAGATGCTGGTTGCTCTTCATACATCAGAGGAAATTCTGCCAACTTTGTAGACATAGTAGGCGCACAAGCTGATATGGATAGCACCATCAAAATACCAAATATCAAGTAGTTATTTTTTTTCATTTGATCACCTCGTTCCCTTAGAGATCGTATTTTTTGATGCTGACAAATCAGGCAAATTTGATTCTGGAGCTTCTTTTGCTTTTGCGATTTGGATTAGCCTGTCCATCAGATGCTTAGACTCTGGATATAACTGTGATTCAACTTGAAAAAGCCTAATTGCTTCCCGCGAGCTATTCGCCTTTAAATTTATGTATCCTAACTCCGCATAAATTCCAGGAGGCACGGGTAGGTTTTTTACTTCTGATTTGGCAATAACTCTCTCAAGTTCTTGTTTATGCTTAAGAAGTGATTCTTCATTTTGATTTTTCTCAAAAGTATAGAGTGTTTGAGAATAATTACCAAAATAGTACATCTTCTGGGGAGCACACCCGGCAAAATAAATACACGCCAGAATCACAGCAAATAAAAATGATTTTCTTTTCATGGTATTTGTATCTCCTTAGTAATTCCGTTTCCAAGCAAAATTATTCTACTTACAATTTCCACCCCTGATTTTTTTATTACAACTGCATGCTTCCCAGGAGATATTTGATAATGAACTTGGGCACTTCTATTTGTATTGTTCTCATCTTCATTACTTGCTATGCTACTCTGTTCGTTCAGGTCAATGGGATCAAGATCATCGATGTAAGCGATTGCATTTTGGGTGTTCCCAGTAAACCAGAGAAAACTTTTTGGTTCTTTGTTGACAACTCCTTCCTTGATACCGCCGCAACCACCGCATAAAAATAGAAAGATTAACCCTAAGTGCACGATTGTTTTGTATGACATAATATTCTCCATTTAATTAATTTCCTGAATAAACAGTTGGTTAAATTTTTTAGATGAAATGTATTCTGCAAAATTCCCATCAACAATATCACACAAAGTAACTTCTGTTTCAGGAGTATCACCTACGGACATAACAGCTTTTATTTTACCTATTTGATTCCCAGGAAGAGTAATTATCATATTAGTTTGAGGATTCTTAACTTTTTTCCCCTCTTTCATTACCTTAAAGATATCTCCGGTGTTAATATTTTGTAATTTTCCACCAGCCATAATGAATTTTCCATCTTCAAATCCAAGGATATAACTTCTCCATGGGCGATCAAGAAGGTTTTCAATGATATTGGAAGCTAAATTCGTTATTGCCGCGTCTAATGCTTTGTCGTTAATTGCTGAATCGTAGCCTGCACGTTCGCCAACACCAAATACTGTACCAACTTCCGAGGAAGCTTCTCCTTCTCCTTCCTCCGAATATAGTATTTGGCCTGTACGTACTTCGATAAGCCTCACATGCACTTTTGCAAAAGCAATTTGTCTTTTAGTACGACTGAAAATACCTACTTCTCCTTGATCCTTCCTCCCAAATTCTGTTACAGAACCGACAATTAAGTAGTCTGCCATATTTTTTAGGGGCTCATAATTCTCCATAGCCAATTCTTTTTTTATTTTATCAAGGTCAGCTCTCTCAAGGAGGATAAATTTCTCGGTCTCTATAAGTTTTGATGAAAGGATGTCTACGACTTGTTTGCCAATTCTGTCATTATTATCGTCAATGAAAAAACTCTGGCCGTATTTGGTCTCATTGGTAAAACGAGCAATAGCAACCTTACGCTTGAGCCCTTTTTTGTTACTAATATTTGCTTTTTCGTGTTGAACGGTTTTGCTAATTTTCGGTTTTTCGTCAATTGCCTTGATCTCTGGCTTTTCAACAGTTGCACAAGAAGGCAACAACACTACCAATGATAATAGGCCAAAGAATACGTAACACATTTTTTTCATGCCATTTTTCTCCTTTCTTAATTGTAGTTATGTGAAAATATCGAAAGCAAGCTTGCATACCTAGCATATTTCCGCTGCCGAACGCTCTGTATCACCGGCAGCAAAAAGTAGAGCGAGGAACGAGCGGCGCTTTTTGCTGTCCGAGTGCATGCGATTGTTAGCACTTCTCTCACTCTCGGTCTTCAAGTTCTTCAATCAGATCTACATAACTTGTTTCTACAGTCTTTACTTTGTATTGAATAGACAATTTTCTAGTTATTGGCTCTGATAACGTATCCGCATAGATATTGGCCTCAACATCAATTGAGCAATTTTTATCTGCGCTTAGCAACAAACGCTTTTGGGGACTTACTTCTCGCTTTGGTTGGAGGGCACGCATTTCTAAATGTGTAGACCATGTTAAATCAGTGATGCGATTTGCCTCTGTCTCTTCATCCCCCATCATAAAAATAATTCCCTCAGACGTTTCAAGCTGCCTCTGTGTACGCAGAGTGATCGGGGCTTTATTTGATTTTAGTTTTATTTCAATAAATACATCCCTAGCCCCAACAGTACCAACATTTTTCAACCAAAAGCGGATAGGCTTTGTCTTGCTTTTCTCTATTAATTTATCAATCTTACTTCTATAATAGTCCTTATTTCGGCTGCGAGTTTCCATTAATAATTCAAATATTTCTTTCTTTTCTTTTGACCTAGATTCCGTTTTTTTTTGTTTATAATCTGGAATACTGTCGTAATCTACAACTTTAAGACATGTGGAGTTAACCACCAATTTGTCACCGATAGCTTCACCAGAGTCCGCATCGGCAAATTTCAGTATAATATCTGTATAGGGTGATGCATCATTGCTTTCGATAACACTATCAGAACTAGCAAGTAGTGTGCGAAGCTGTATTTCAAGCTGCTTCGATAGCTTATCTCGAAACTCAATTATACCTGAGTAGTTTTCTACTAATGCATTAGGGAAGGTTTTTTTCTTAAACTCTCTGAGCTTCTTTAATTGCTCTATATCAATTTCATCAGGGTTCTTGCTAGACTTTGAAAAGTACAACATAACTGGCTTGCCGTCATTTGCAACTCTTTCTATTTCTTCCAATGTCCCACTATCTGCAATTCCTGTTGGACTTCCAATTCTTGTCCAGAAAACCCCAACTAGCAAATCACATTGATCAACTACTTGTCGGTTAATTACTTCTTGTGGTCGTTTTCCGTATTCTGGCGCTGAGTGCGTTTCCCAGCGAAGTGGCAATAAAACTAACTGCCTTTCAGCAGAATTTAGATCATTCCATTCCTGTATCGTTTTAACAGCAATATCTCTTTCCTCACTTACATCATTTGGTGACGCAATCAATATTCTGAATACCTGGGCTGAATATGCCATAAAATTATCCTTCTGATCCTAGGTGCTAACCATTTATTCACAGGTCTATTTGCCCTGATAACTAGAATATTTTGATGTTATCAGGTATAATTGCCCTGTTTTATGTTCTGTGAATTATCTCAAATTAAACAGTTAAATCTTGCCACAATGTTAATTAAGTTATCATAAAATGTCAACAGGAAAAAAGAAAAAGTTGCTTGAGGAAGTACGAGACTTTATGCGGCTTAAACATTATTCGATCCATACAGAGCGAACATACTGTGACTGGATCACTCGATATGTTCATTATCATAAAATGCTAAAAAGAGAAGATTTACAGGAAGGAGAGAAGAAAATAGAGATTTTTTTGACCCATCTGGCTGTGGAGAAGAACGTTGCTCCTTCCACCCAAAATCAAGCAATGAATGCCTTGGTCTTTTTGTACAAAGAGGTATTAAAAATTCCTCTGCAAGAAGAGATAAATGCCATAAGAGCAAGGAAAAAAACGAATATTCCTGTTGTTTTGACTAGAGAAGAAGTTCGTCAAGTTATTGATATAATGGAAGGAATACCGCAACTTGTTGTCAAATTATTATATGGCAGCGGACTCCGGATCATGGAAGCGGTAAGGCTTCGGGTAAAAGATATCGATTATAAGATGAAACAATTGACAGTTCGTTCGGGAAAGGGGGCTAAAGATCGTGTTACAACATTCCCTCAAACTATTATTTCATTATTGGAAAATCATTTGGCTAAAGTTAAAATTTTACACCATCAGGATTTAGCTAAGGGGTATGGCGAGGTCTACTTGCCTTATGCACTCGAACGTAAATATCCCCATGCGGCTAAAGAATGGGGATGGCAATATGTATTCCCTTCACGACAACTCTCTACAGATCCAAGAAGTGCAAAAATTCGAAGACACCATGTTGATCCAAGTGTGGTAAATAAGGCTGTTAAAGCTTCCGCTAAAAAAATAGAATTGAAAAAACAAATCAGCGCCCACACTTTTCGTCACAGTTTTGCAACTCATCTTTTAGAGCGAGGCACTGATATTCGTACTATTCAAGCCTTGTTGGGTCATAAAGACGTCTCAACAACGATGGTTTATACTCATATTTTACAACAAGGAGGCCATGGAGTGCCAAGTCCACTGGATGATTTGTAAAGTTGAGGGGACTACATGTTGACAAATTGCACCGGGGACGAATTGTTATCTATGAGGATTCCTGTTACTTCTCGACTTTCTTAAAAAGCCAAGCTTGAGTCCTGTCAAAAATAATTTAGCGCTTATGGGGAGAGAAAAAGGGGATGTTGCTTGAACCAGCAACATCCCCCTCTCGATAATCTTGTTAATTTGCTTACAACTTACAAATATTTATGCGGTAACGGCCTGGCGCATAAGTTCTGAAACCTTTGATGCGTCAATAACTGAACCGCTCAGGGTCATCATGCTGCCAGAAGCCGCAAGGCCGGAGCCAGTTCCTTTTGATGGTGTTATCACCGATGTTGTCTGGGTTGTTTTTTCCGGCGGAAGCGCGAGTTTTTCTACTTCCTCGGTCACATCATCAAGTATGTCCACCTTTGTTTTGTAACCAAGGCTTTCTGCCAGCTCCGCCGCCATCTGCCACGGCGCCATAACATCGGCTGCCGGCTCGACAGCACTCCAGAGCATTTTCATCCTGCCGTAGTAGTTGATAATACTTCCTTCCTGCTCTACAAAAGCAGGAGATGGAAGCACAACATCGGCAGTCTTGGCAAATTCGTTCATGTGGGTTACATGCGCAACCACAAATTCCGCGGGCTTTTCATAGCCTTCGCTTACGGGCAGATCACCGACACCGTAAAGGAAATCCAGACCGCCGTTAAGCATCTCTCTTGCTCCTATGCCTGCGGCTTCCGGAAGATCAGTCTTCCATGCCTTGGCCAGCTTCTTGCCGTCAGCGGCAAATCCCGGCAGAGTTAACGGCGAAAGCCCCATGGCGGCGACACCGGCCATGTTGGCCTCAAGACCTACAGGCAGAACCTGGCCGCCGATAAGGGCGCTAAGGTTCAGGGCCTGCAGCACGGTATCCACTCCGTTGTCCTTGGCAGACACACCGGTTGAGTAAAACAGCATAGGTACTTTTGACTTGGCGATCAACTCCGCGGCTTCCTTAACATCTTCTTCTGAAAGACCGGCCTCTGCACAAAGAGCGGCGACATCCGAAGAAGAGGCGGCGTTTCTCACGTCCGCAAGCCCCTTTGCCTTGTTTGCCCTGTTTTTATTTACGAGTTTCTCCTTAACCAGCACAGCCATAAGAGCGGCAAGGGCTGAAGTATCGGTCCCTTCTGCAAGCTTCAGGTGCTTGGTCGCGACTTCTGCCAATTTTATTTCAGCCGGGTCCAGAACAATCAGCTTGGCTCCTCCGGATACCTGCTTGCGTATTTTTGCATCAATAGCCGGAAGAGTTCTGCTCCACTGAGAGGCGTTCATACCCAGCACGATAATCAGATCTGCTTCTGTTATACAGCGCTCTGCCCCGGCTATTTTGCCGAAAGCCTTCTGGTAGGCCGGAACCGTGGATGTGTCATATAAAGACGCGGTGCTGTCAACATTGTTTGTTCCGATCACGGCACGCCCGAGCTTCTGAAGCATGTAGGCATCCTCGTTTGTCACAGCGGCGCTTGCCAGTATACCCACCTTGGCAGGATTTGAACGCGCTGAGGCAAGTTTATCTGATATGACTTTTATCGCCTCTACCCATGACGTTTCCTTTAACTCGCCGTTTGAGCGTATCATAGGAGTCGTCACGCGGTTTTTTGCAGCAAGGCTATCATAAGAGAAGCGTCCTGCAGCACATATAAATGCGTTGGGTTTAGGTGATGTAATTTTTACTACTTTGCCGTCTTTTTCACTGACATCAATAGGGCATGCCGCGCCACAAAGAGTACAAACAGTATCTGTCTTAAACAGTTCCCACTCTCTGCCCTTCAAACGGCGGCCCGACTCTAAAATAGCATTAACGGGGCAGGCGTCAAGACAACTGCCGCAGAATGTGCAATCCGTCTCGTTTAAAGGCTTGTCACGCTCGGTGGTAACCTTGGAGCCGACACCACGTCCCATGAACTCAAGGATGTTGGTGTTTTGGGCGGTACAAACGCGTACGCATTTGCCGCATAGAATGCAGTAGTTGGGATCACGCTCGATAAAACCGTTGGAGTCATCTATCTCGAAATCAAACGACTTACGGCCGTAAGCGGAGTCCTTCACATCCAACTGGTACGCCAAATCCTGAAGCCAGCAGACACCGGCCTTGGGGCAGGTCATACAATCCAGAGGATGCATGGAAAGAATAAGATCGATAACCATTCTTCTTAGATCCTTGATCTGTTCAGAATCGGTCTTTATCTTCATCCCTTCCTTGGTTTTCATGGTACAGGCGGTATTAGGCGCCCGCATCCCTTCTACCTCAACAACACACATACGGCATGCACCCACGCCACGCATATGCTCAAGATGACAAAGGTTCGGGATGTTAATTCCGACCGACCGGGCGGCATCCACAAGATTCATACCTTCGGGAAACTGTACTGTAAGGCCGTCAATTTCCATTGTGACTAGTTTATCTGACATGCTTCGTATCTCCTTGGAATTTTGTTCTGATTCTGGTTGGCTTTGTTTTTGCTCTAACCGGCTCCGCCTGAGAAGACCTCTACGGCATCCACAGGGCAAACCTCACGGCAAGCATCACATTTTACACATCGTTTCTGCCGAACACGGTACGGCATATAACCAAGCGCGTAGCCTGTTCTTTTTTCTCCGGCAATAGCAGCATACTTACAAGCAATAAGGCAGTCTCCACACATTGTGCACTTGTCAGTATTTATAATATAGGTTGTAAGAGCCGTACACTCCATGTGGCGGCAAAGACCCTTCTCGTAATGCTCAACCAGTTCATCGCGGCTCTCATTTAAAGCTTCTTTTAAGGTTTTAGCCACATCCTTGCCTTTTTTACACCTGGAGCCCATCAACATATCAGTGGCAATGCGATCGAGATGTGAAATAATCGAATCGCTGCCCTCTCCCTCTGCCAGCCGCTTAAGCATATCAAGTGCCTCGTATGATCCCAGCATGCAGGGATGGCACTTGGCACACATTTTTTCTTCTAGAAACTCGCCCCATTCCTTAATAGACTTCTGAACGGGGCATTCAAGCACAACCTCGGCCACAGCGACCGGGGTATCTGTATTTTCTACTTCCTTAACTATCGACACTTAATCCGGCCTCCTTTTCTTTAGGCTTCCTGTCTACTCCAGCTCTCGGATCTTTATTGATTTTCACCGCGTTGGTAGGACAAACTGAGTAACAAGCCTTGCACTTGGTACAGTAATCATTATCTATATAGAATCTATCCTTGGTTTCTGTAACCGCATCAAAGGCGCATGCCTGCTCACAAAGACCACATGCAATACAGTCAATCTGATCAATACTGTACAGACCTAAGCCGCGGCATGTTTTGGCCCGGCAGTATTTATCATGAATATGCTCTTCGTACTCCTCCCGGAAGTATTTAAGCGTGGAAAGCACCGGATTAGGCGCTGATTGGCCAAGGCCGCAGAGCGAGCCTGCTTGTATTTCACTGCCTAGCTGCTCAAGCCTATCCAGATCTTCAGGCACACCCTTGCCGCTGGTGATTCTTTCGAGTATGTCGAGCATGTGATAAGTTCCAATACGGCATGGCGGACACTTACCACAAGACTCAGACTGTGTGAATGAAAGGAAGAACTTGGCTACATCCACCATACAGTTGTCCTCGTCCAGCACAACCATGCCGCCGGAGCCCATCATTGAGCCGACTTTTTTGAGCGAATCAAAGTCCACCTTCATATCCAGCATGTCGGCAGGCAGACAGCCGCCCGAAGGGCCGCCGGTCTGTACAGCTTTGAACCCTTTACCGTTAAGGACACCGCCACCTATGTCGTAGATTATCTCCCGCAAAGTAATGCCCATAGGCACTTCGACCAAACCTGTGTTCTGCACTTTTCCGGTCAGCGCGAAAACTTTTGTGCCCGGAGAGTTATCCGTACCGATAGAAAGGAAATGATCGGCCCCTTTATCGATAATATATGGAACACAGGCATATGTTTCTATGTTATTTAGGTTGCTTGGATACCCCCAAAGTCCACCACCGCTTTCTGATAAACGTGGCGGACGCGGTCTTGGATAACCCCGTTCGCCCTCGATTGAGGCAACAAGAGCTGTTGATTCACCACATACAAAAGCACCTGCTCCTTCACGCACGGATACGGTAAAGTTAAACCCTGTACCCAGAATATTATGCCCAAGCAACCCCATTTCCTCAGCCTGTGCTATGGCCGCCTCCAGGTGCCTGACCGCCATAGGATATTCATGGCGCACGTAAATGAACCCATATTCAGAACCTATCGCATAAGCACAGATCAGCATGCCTTCCAAGAGGCTGTGAGGATCGCCTTCCATGATCGACCTGTCCATAAACGCGCCGGGGTCTCCTTCATCACCATTTGCAATCACAAACTTAATGGGGTTTTTATCTGACTTTGTATGAGCCCATTTTTTACCGGCCGGAAAGCCGGCACCACCGCGGCCGCGCAAATTGGCCTTATCAACCTCGGCAAGAGTTTGATCCGGAGTCATTTCTGAAAGCATTTTTTCCGTGGCACGATATCCATCAACAGCAATGTATTGATGAATATTTCCAGGATCTACAACTCCGTTGTTTCTAAGGGCGATTCGAAGTTGTTTCTTATAAAATGGAACTTCGGAAACTTTGGCCACAGGCTGAGACAAAATATCGTTACGGTAAAGATGTTCCCTGTAAGGAATACTGTTTGCAATCGAATAATCAATTATACGCGTCATACTTTCCGGCCGGACTTTCTGGTAGAAAACATCCAGTGGTTCAACGCGCATAACAGGCCCTTTCTGGCACAAACCCTGACATCCGGTTTTTACCACCTCGACTTCCAGCCCTTTTTCTTTGGAAGATGTGTTTAGTTCATCCACCACTTTATCGGCTCCCGAGGCGACACAGGCTGTTCCGCAACAGACCCGCACACGTGACTTTTCCGGTCTGAACACCTCTTCTTTAAGAAGCGCCCGAAGATTTTTCAGTTCGTCAATGCTGTTTAACCTGGACATAATTTTAAGCCTCTTTCACTGACTGGATAATCTCGTTGATACGTTCATCATCGATTTCACCTATCACGTCTTCATTTATGGTCGCCACCGGCGCAAGACCGCAGCACCCCACACATCCAACAGTTTCGAGCGTCATGGAGAGGTCCTCGGTCGTCTCACCCTCCTCAACTCCGAACTCTTCTTTTAGTTCTGAAAGCACCTCGCCTGCCCCGCGCACGTGACATGCCGTACCCGTACATACCTTTACAATAGTTTTACCCCTGGGATTGAAATAAAATTGTTTGTAAAAAGAAGCGGTGCTGTAAACAAACGACATGGGAATATTAAGTTTTTCGCCCAGTGCTTTAAGCGCCTCTTCCGGCAGGTAGTTCATCTCAGACTGCAACTTCTGGAAAGCATGTATAAGCAGTCCTTTGGTTTTCTGCTCTTGGTTGAGCACATCTCCTACTGCGCCTATTTCTTTGTTTATATCAATATTTTTAAGATCCATATGCGCCAGAAAAACCTCCAGTAAAATACGGCTTACGCCTTTGCTGCCTCAATTCTTTTCTTATCAATCTCACGCCGCGCCGCCATGTCAAGAAGAACACGTTCCGCAGCGAATTTGCCCGGCTCATATTTTTTGAGTTTAAGCGCATCGCGTTTTTTATCTATATGGGCAAGCGCATTTTCGAGAATTTTCTGAGGATCTGGCACAAACTCAAGTTTGCCGCCTACGGCTTTTTCCCAGCCCTCGCTTATCAAATTCTGAGCAGTCTTACTTGCGGCAACCGGTGATCCCACGCCAAACATGACGTACATACCGGATGCAACAAAATACACGCCGATGGCCAGAGCCTTTTCGCTCATCCATTCCGGAGCTATACCCACAGCAGGCAGATCTGATATGTCATCACCAAGGCCGCCCTCTTCAACCATTTCCGTGGCCACGGTAAGGATCCTGGTATTATCCACACAAGATCCAAGGTGAAGAATAGGAGGAATACCTATAGCCTCGCAAACCTCCTTGAGGCCGGGTCCAGCCTTTTCAAAAGCTGTCTCAGGCGTTAAAAGCCCGGCCTTGCCGTAAGAAGCCGCTCCACAACCGGTGGCGACGACCAAAACATCGTTACGAATAAACTCTTCTACAAGGAAGTTAAAGGCGCTGTCCTGCATGACATGCGGATTGTTGCATCCAACCAGGCCTACAACGCCACGAATGCGTCCGGCCATTATCGCATCGTTAAGAGGACGGAAAGACCCCCGGTATTTGCCTCCCTGCATGTACTTGATATACTCGTGCGAAAACCCGGCCACAACATCTGTTTCTTCATCTATGCGCTCGCCTTCTGATGTGCGATTTTTGTAGTTATCAATAGCTGTGCGCACTATGTTACGAGCGGTATCCTTGGCATGATGCTCATCGTATTCTATATGTAGCGCATCTATCATTTTGCCTTTGGGCGAGGTGGTTATAACCTTTGTATGGAAACTTTTAGCCGCCTGGGCCAGGCTTGGCATTATGCACTGGACATCCACCATCATCGCCTCTACCAGGCCTGTCATAATTCCCAGTTCCTGGTTCAAAAAGCCACCTGCGCTGGATATTCCATGACGCATAAGAACCTCATTCGCCGTACAGCACATACCTACAAGGTTGATGCCTTCCGCTCCACTTTTTTTGGCGTAATCTACCAGCTCCGGCTCGTCAATTACTTCAACGATCATCTCGGCCAGGCTGGGCTCATGGCCATGAACAACCAGATTTACCTCATTTTTTTTGAAAACTCCCAGGCTTACCTTTCCCTTGATCGGAGAAGGAGTGCCAAACATCATGTCGCTTATATCAGTGCCGATCATACTGCCGCCCCAACCGTCTGCCAACGAGGTTCTCATTGCCTGGTGAAGCAGGTTGGTAGGATCCTGGTCAACACCCATGTTTGTCCGGTGCATGGCTTCGACCACCTCACGGTCAATACCTCTGGGAATAAGGCCCAGCTTCCGCCACAATTCCACGCGTTTCTTGGGTGCGCTAAGCGGATAACCTATTTCGCCTGTCTGCTGTCCAAACCAAGATAGGTAAGTATCCGCAATCTCGCCGGCCACCTGGTTTACATCTTTGTCCTGTGTATCTATGCCCAGCTTCTGGGCGGTACTCATAACCTTACCGGGGTCCTTAACCTGAAAATCCTTGGCCTCGCCCGTTGTCACCGCTTTAAGTGTTGCCGCCATATCTCTTGCGTGGTCAGAGTGCGCCGCAGTACCTGCCGCCACGTTCCGTAACAGGTTACGTGTAGAAACCACGGGCAAGGTGGCACCACAGACTCCGGCGGCTTCGGTCTCAGCGTTTTTACCCACAAGCCTGCATGGCCCCATAAAACATATCTTGCAACAGGCACCGGAATGGCCGACCGGGCAAGCTTTGAGCTTTTCCGCACGGTCGAAAGCTGTTTCTTTACCGGCTTCCCCGGCCCAAGCCAGGATCTTTTCAGCTATATTGTCTGCACTTTTATGACCTTCACTCATAAGGATGATCCTCCGAATCTTAAGCAGTTGTTATAGTATACTTAACTGAACTTTTATATTGTTTAATGCCTGGAGTTATAAAACACAATAGATAGATTGTGCCCATAGAACATTTACTTTAAAAATTACAGATCAATTATGTCAACCCCGCATTGAGCCGCCTTAACTCTTTACTCAAAAAAACTTAAAAACATACTGTCGGCCGGAGAGTGCCTGAGGTCTGTTGAGGCTTGTTGTTCAGGATTTCACCATTAATTGTTGAACTGTCTCTACAGTTTTCTGAAAATTAGGCCGAAAAGGGATTAGTCAGAAAACATCAGGAGGAGCCGGATGGAAAAACAGTATATAGGTTTCAGACTGAATAACAAGGAGTTTGCTGTTGATATTTTATCGGTTCAGGAGATCATTCAAAATGTTCCACTGACCGATGTGCCACAAAGCGATGAAGCCATAGCAGGGATAATCAACCTGCGGGGACAGGTAATCCCTGTTATGGACCTGAAAAGCAGGTTTGGCATGCCAGAAACAGATGACGGCTCAGGCACCGGCAATGTCATGGTGGTAAATGCGGGTGGAAGTTTAGCTGGCATGCAGGTGGATGAGATCACTGGTGTTATACCTATTTCGTCTGATCACATAGAACCGGTAGAAAAAATATACGACAATATGCCGGTTACAGATGTAACAGGCATTGCCAGGCTGAAGGACCAATTAATACTACTGCCGGATCTTGCCCGCATACTGGGTAAAGAAAGCACAACAGGTTCCAGCGCTCCTTCTGAAATCGTGGAACAGAAACCGGAGTTAATTACAGAAGGAATAAATGAAATCGAAAAAAAACTTATTTCAAAGGCCGATGAAGGAAGCCAGGGTTCTGAGGATATACAGAAATTGGTTGCCGAAATTAAAAACCTTATGAACGCACTTGCCGGTGGGGACCTGGCAGGAGCTGAATCGGCTATAGACAACCTCACAAAAATAAGTGAAAAAAAACTATTTGATGAGGTCGGAAACATTACCAGAAATCTACATGACTCCCTGAAAGATTTCAAACGTACGCTTGATCCTAAAATAAAATCAATGGCCACGGAAGATATGCCGGAGGCGGCGGACAACCTTGAACAGGTATTAAATCTCACAAAGCAGGCAGCGGATAAAACTCTTAATATTGTGGAAAAAGGACTTGATGACAACGAAAACATGAGAACCGTGCTGGACGGCTTTAGCGCAAGTATCGAGCAACTAAAAAAACAGGCAGGTTCATCGCAGGTCATTAAATCTATGGAAACCGTTGGAAAAGAGCTTAACGAATATATCACAAGATCGTCGGAAGGTTACAATGAAATCCTTATGTCACAAGACTTCCAGGACCTGACGGGACAGATGATAAAACGTATTATCAAGCTTGTCCACGAATTAGAGACGCAACTCATAGAACTCATCAAAAATTTCGGCGTTGAAGTAGCTCAACAGAAAGAAACTCCGGAAGATACCGAAATGGCTGAGAATAAGAATGAACTTAAAGGTCCGGCAAGCTCTACCCGAATCGACCAGGGAGACGTCGATGACCTGCTCTCCTCTTTTGGATTTTAACAGCAGCCAGGCGCAGGAGGCAGTGACTGTTTTTTTCTTGCCTTTATGATTTCCGCCTCCTGTTAATTGTTACATTTCAATGTTTTGTTTCATTGACTAATCTTCCAGGCATTCGCTATCATACCAAGTTGTAAACCATCTTAATTCTTCCTCATATTTACTACTATGCCAATGACAAACAATATTAATATCAAGGCCGTTGATAAAGATGTATATGACGCGCTTATAGCCGAAGAACACAGAGAGCAGAATAAAGTGTTGCTCATAGCCTCAGAAAACTACGTATCAAAAGCTGTTCTAGAGGCCCAAGGCTCAGTTCTTACCAACAAGTATGCCGAAGGATATCCTGGAAGGCGTTATTACGGCGGCTGTGAATACTCAGACATAGTCGAAAATCTCGCTATTGACAGAGCAATGGAGATTTTTGGAGCCGAACATGTAAACGTACAACCACATTCCGGTTCGCAGGCCAACATGGCGGTGTTCCTTGCCATGCTCAACCCCGGCGATACGGTGATGGGGATGTCTTTAAGCCATGGCGGACACCTCACACACGGCAGCCATGTGAGTTTCTCCGGCCAGATTTACAAG
Organism: Nitrospirota bacterium; assembly: GCA_027021335.1. Classification (GTDB taxonomy): domain Bacteria; phylum Nitrospirota; class Thermodesulfovibrionia; order SZUA-242; family SZUA-242; genus JALUUO01. The sequence continues at coordinate 10,913 of JALUUO010000098.1, read as the reverse complement.
TCGGTCTCTTACGGTGTGAATAAAGATACCGGCTTGATCGATTTTGCTGAAATCCGCGAACTCGCCCTCCGGCATAAGCCGAGGCTCATAATCTGTGGCGCAAGCGCATACTCAAGAACAATAGACTTTGCCGCCTTCAAAGAGGTGGCCGGCAGTATCGGTGCATATCTTATGGCCGACATAGCTCATATAGCCGGTCTTATTGCGGCAGGGGCTCACCCATCACCCATACCATACGCCGAGTTTGTGACCAGCACCACTCACAAAACTTTCCGCGGCCCCCGCGGCGGCATGATAATGTGCAAGGCAGAGTTCGCAAAAAAAATCGATAAAGTTATATTTCCGGGCATACAGGGCGGACCGCTCATGCACGTTATTGCTGCAAAAGCCGTGGCCTTTAAAGAGGCACAGTCGGCAGAGTTCAGAAAATATCAGCACCAGGTGGTGAAAAATGCCGCAACTCTTGCAGAAGAACTTATGCGTCTGGGCTTTAAGGTTCTTTCGGATGGAACCGATAATCACATGATGCTGCTGGATCTTCGTAACATAAACGTAACCGGTAAAGCCGCTGAAGAGGCCCTGGATCTTGCGGGCATAACCGTGAATAAGAACTCTATTCCGCACGACGATAAGCCTGCAACAGTAACCAGCGGAATACGGCTTGGGACACCGTCGATAACCACACGTGGTATGAAAGAGCCGGAGATGATTACGATAGCTAAAGCCATAAATGATGTAATCAAACAGATCGGCGACGAAAACATCATACGCAAAACCCGTGAAAAGATGAAAGACCTTTGCGGAAAATTTCCTATTTATTAAGACTGAAGCATGTTTATTCGTTTATAAAAAAATATACGTAAACCGAATGAAATGCCATTTTTGCAGCCACCAGGAAGATAAAGTGATTGATACACGTTCTTCAAAAGGCGGGCAGGCTATCAGATGTTTACCGCTTGTTTAAAGATATAAGCGGGTTCATGGCTGAACTTAAAACACTGCTTGAGACAAAGACAAAGCAATCCTGAGAGATCAAACACAAACCGGTGTTTGTTTTACGGCATTTTTTTAAAGAAACTAAACATAGGCAATTTATCTACTTGACAGAATATCTTTGTTGCAAGCAAACTATCTATTAGTAGCAAACCAGGTTTTATAATTTATAATTGAATGTGAATTTTAATAAAGCATGAACTGCCTTCGCATAACAAAAGCATGGACAATCCTTCTGGTATACATTCTTGCCAGCATGGCAGGCGCTGCCGAGCCCCTGGTGCTCTGCCTGGGAACAAAAGGTCACATAGATATAGAATCAACAGGATTAAACCAGTCTTGTGACGGGCCCTGTGACGCTTATTCGAAGTATGCTTCCAACGCTCCAAGGGTAAACATTGCTGAAACCACATCCAAGTTTTGCGGACCATGTGTTGACATTCCTATCTTAGCAGGCAGTTCCGGCCGACAAAGCCAACAACTTCGTCCTTCCGAAGACCTTTCCAACTCCTGGCAGAATAAACAGATGACTGCTAGAGCCTCGACCTCTGTTGTTATGTGCTATGCAGAAACACCGGAGAAAAAACTTTCCTCATCATATATATCCACTACTGACTCAACTATTACATCTCTTCGTACCGTCATCTTTTTGGTCTGATCTCTCCGGAATAACTATCGTATCGACTTAAAACAGTGGATGTATTTTTGTGTAGTAATACAAAAATACATGCATTCGTATACTTTTAAAAAAATGCAGTTAGATTTCGGAGGTTTTTATGTCACAGAAGTTTTTACCACTATTAGCCTTATCACTCTCACTGGCGCTTTCGGGGTGCGCTGTAAACAGCGTAGATTTGAAACAGCCTCAACTTAGCCCTTTGGGCAGCGATATACGCACATTCCATCCTCCGGCCGAGCCAAGCGAAGAAGGTTCTAGTTCCTTAAAGTTTGAAGAACCGACAGGCGACCTTACACTGAGCCGGGCCTTGTCGCTGGCGCTGCTGAAAAGCCCGGAATTAGCAGCCTTTTCCTGGGAAGTACGCGCAGGAGAGGCAAGGAGGCTTCAGGCAGGTCTTCTGCCGAACCCGGAAATTAATATCTCGTCCGAAGAATTCGGCGGTTCAGGCGTCAGAAGAGGTTACGATGCTGCAGAGACATCTGTTCTGCTTAGTCAACTGGTTGAGCTGGGCGGTAAACGCGCCAAGCGAACAGAAGTTGCGGCGATCCAAAGCAACCTGGCAGGATGGGATTACGAAAGCAAACGGCTCGATGTTTTTACCGACACAACCAAGGCCTTTGTCGAAACTCTTGCAGCCCAGAGCAGGCTTGCCTTGGCAGAGGAATCGTTCGACTTGGCCAAGCAGGTTCTTCAGGCCGTCTCTGAACGATCAAGGGCTGGGAAAGTATCTCCGCTGGAAGTGATAAAAGCGGAAGTAGCTCTTTCGACCAGTCGAATTAAACTTGAACGGACAAAACGCGAACTGGAAACAAGCCGCAAGAGCCTGGCCGCCACCTGGGGTAGTAACTCCCCGATGTTTATACATGCTAAGGGAGATTTCGAAACCATAAATGAAATTCAGCCTCTTAACCAACTATTACAATTGATCGACCAGAACCCTGATATTGCAAGAAGGAAGGTAGAGACAACACTACGAAGGGCCGAAATACGGTTGGAAGAATCGGAAAAAATTCCAAGCCTGACTATAGGAGCAGGAATGCGGCGTTTCGAGGAAACGGATGACAGCGCCTTCCTTTTCGAAGTCTCACTTCCGCTTCTGCTTTTTAATCGTAACCAGGGAAATATCTTAGAGGCCAAGCATAATCTTGCAAAAACCTTGGAAGAAAACCGGGCGACCAATGTTCGGATACGGGCGAGTATCAGCCGCATTCACCAGGTTCTGTCATCTTCATATCTGGAAGCGGTTACTTTGAAAAACGACGTTTTGCCGGGAGCCTATAGCGCATTCGAAGCGGCGCGCGAAGGTTACAAGCAGGGCAAGTTTGGATACCTGGATGTTCTGGATGCACAAAGAACCCTTTTTGAGACAAAAGCAGGCTACATAGCCGCTCTGGCCGACTATCACAAGGCAATAGCTGAAGCGGAACGTCTTATAGGGCAGCGCTTAACGCTGCAAAAATAACAGATTATAAATTACTTAAGGAGCAATACTCATGACGAAAAAGAATAAAAAACCGATCTTTTCGATCACCTCAACAGCTTTTTTTTCGTTGGCTGTGATTATTTGGGTTTTAGCGCCGTGGGGGGGAAGAGTATTAACAGCCCAAGCCTCGCAACAAGAACACGGCGAAGAAGAGCATGGCAAATCTGCTAAGCACGAGGAAGGTGCTGACAATAATGATGCACACGGAGAGGAAAGCGGCGGTGGTCATGACGAGCATGAAAAAGAAAATGTAGTCCGACTAAGCGAAGGGGAAAGAAAAGAGTTCGGAATCACGTTGGCCACTGCTGAAGAAGGAAAACTACGTGTCTGGACAAACCTTTCCGGCGAGGTTGTTGTTAATGCCGACCGCATAGCCCATATTGTTCCTCGTCTACCGGGCATTGTAACAGAAGTTAGAAAAAGCCTTGGTGATAAAGTTCGGGCCGGAGAGGTGATGGCAATAATCGAAAGTCGTGAACTGGCTGATGCCAAAGCCGCTTACCTTGCCGCAAAGGAAAGAATAGCCCTGGCTCAGGCGAACTTTACCAGGGAGAAGAATCTTTGGGAAAAGAAAATATCCTCAGAACAGGAATATCTTGATGCAAAACAGGCCCTTGCCGAAGCCGACATTGAAAGGCGTTCGACAGAACAGAAACTTCATGCGCTTGGTTTCTCGGATGAGTACGTAAAATCTCTTCCTGCCCACCCGGATGTAAACCTAACCCTTTATGAGATTGTGGCGCCAATAAGTGGAACCGTTGTCAAAAAGCATATCACCCTCGGCGAAAAACTCGGAAATGAATCAAACACTTTCACAGTAGCCGATTTAAGCAATGTCTGGATACACCTTACGGTTTACCAGAAAGATCTACCGAAAATACGCCCAGGACTGCATGTGATTGTGCGTGCTGATCAACACGACGCCAAAACAAGCGGTATTATCGACTACGTCAGCCCCTTTGTGGATGAATCAACCCGTACGGCTACCGCACGCGTAGTGGTCGATAACACTGAAGGCAACTGGCGGCCGGGGATGTTCGTAACTGGCCAAGTGCTTGTTGATGAGGTGGAGGTCGGTATACTGATCTATCGTTCGGCCATACAGATCATCGACGGAGATAAAGCTGTATTCGTCCAGACCGACGAAGGCTTTGAGCCCCGTCATATCAAAACCGGTCGCTCCAATAAGGATTATGTTGAAGTCGTCTCCGGACTGGAACTCGGACAACGCTATGTAAAGAGCAACGCATTCACACTCAAGGCCGAACTGGGTAAAAGCCAGTTCGGTGAAGGCCACGGTCATTAACTCATCACAAAGGGGAGGAAAGTCTCAAAATGATTAACAGTTTAATTAATATATCGCTGAGTAACCGCCTGATGATGATCGTGCTGACAGTGTTGGTAATGGCAACCGGCTACTGGAGTTATAAAAATCTGCCGGTTGATGCGTTTCCAGATGTTTCGCCGAATCTCGTACAGGTATTCACTATAACGGACGGCCTTGCTCCTGAAGAGATAGAGAAATACGTAACCTATCCAGTGGAAGCGTCTATGACAGGTCTGCCGGGTGTTAAAAAAATCCGCAGTGTTTCAAACTTCGGTCTATCGGTAGTAAACATATACTTCGAAGATGGAATGGATATTTATTTCTGCCGGCAGCTTGTTAACGAACGGCTTCAGGAAGCTCGTGAGCAGATACCGGAAGGTTTTGGCGAGCCTGGAATGGGACCGATATCCACGGGTATGGGCCTGGTCCTTTTCTACTACCTGAAGGATTCAACAGAAAAATACTCACTGGAGGAACTTCGCAGCATCCAGGATTGGATTGTCAAATTCAACCTACAGACAGTGCCCGGCGTTACAGAAGTTCTGGGCATCGGCGGCTACGAAAAACAGTATCAAGTCGTTGTTAATGACGCTGCGCTGCTGCGTTACGACCTTACACTGAATAACATCATAGAGAGTATAGAGTCTAATAACTTAAACGTCGGCGCTCAGTTTATAGAGAAAAACGAGGAAGAACTGATTATCCGTTCCGTAGGCCTGGCTGAAGATATTGAAGATTTAAACAATATTGTTCTAAAGACGGCGGATGGGCGTCCGGTCTACTTAAGCGACGTGGCTGAGATGAAGATAGGCGGTGCAATCCGCCGTGGAGTTCAGACGCGTAATGGACAGCAGGAAGTGGTCGCGGGCATGGTCATAAAACTTTATGGCACTAACGCATCAACTGTAATCGAGCGTGTTGAAAACAAAATTGCCGAGATAAACAAGATGTTGCCTGAGGGTATAAAAATTGTGCCCTACTACCAGCAGAAAGACATTGTAGAAGCATCCGTAAAAACAGTCACCAACGCGCTGTTACAGGGAATTGCCTTGGTTATGCTTGTACTGCTGGTCTTTATGGGTGGTTTTCGGCCGAGCCTGGTTGTGGCGCTTGCAATCCCTTTCTCGGTATTGTTCGCCTTTATTGCGATGGGTTACTTCGGACTTTCAGCCAACCTGATGTCACTGGGCGGCTTGGCTATTGCTATCGGTATGATGGTTGATGGAACCATTGTGGTTGTCGAAAACGTGGACCGTATGCTTAGAGAAGCCGACCCGCACGAATCTAGAATCCACGTGGTAGGACGGGCGTGCAAAGAAGTAGGGCGGCCGATAGTATTCGCCATATTTATTATTATCATTGTCTTCCTGCCGCTTTTCACACTGCAGGGAGTTGAGGGCAAGACCTTCCGTCCCCTGGCCTACACTGTTGCTCTGGCCATGTTTGGTTCCCTTGTCTTTGCTTTAGTTCAGGCGCCTATGTTTAGTGATTTATTTATGCGGCGGCCAAAAGCGGAAAAAGCTGATGCCAAGCCACGTGAATCTTTTGTCGTCCGTGCGTTACTAAAGCCTTACCGGCCGCTTATAAGCTACTTCGTCCGGGCCCGCTGGGCCGCTGTAGGACTTTCAATTCTTCTGGTTACGATCGGAGTATTGATATTTCCAAGGCTTGGCTCGGAATTTACGCCTACACTAAAAGAGGGAACAATCGTGGTTCGTTTAACAATGGCGCCGTCTATTTCACTGGTTGAAAGCACACGAACAACCATGATAGTTGAACGCAGGATAATGAATATACCAGAGGTAAAAGAGGTAGTCACCCGTATCGGACGCGGTGAGGTCGGCGCACATACCGACCCTGTAAACTCCTCAGAGATGTACGTACTGCTAAAACCGAAGTCCGAATGGCGAGAGCAGGGCAACCAGGAGTATATCGAAACAACTATCAGGAAAGAGATTGGGGAAATACCAGGAGTACTGATAAATCTTACTCAACCCATAGAGATGACCGTGGACGAACTGCTTGAGGGAGTCAGGGCCGAGCTTGCGATCAAGCTTTTTGGTGATGATCTTAATTTACTAAAAAGTAAGGCCGACGAGATTGCAGCGGTTGTCAGAAATGTTCGGGGATCGGCAGACTTACAGGTGGACCAGGTCAGCGGTACACCACAACTGCTTATACGTCCCGACCGCCAGGCCGTTGCACGCTATGGACTAAATATTTCAGACCTGCAGGAGGTTATCAGGGCGGCAGTCGGTGGAGTGACGGCAGGACAGATTTTCGAAGGAATACGGCGTTTCGATATTTTGGTCCGGTACGCCCCTGAGGCCAGACAGACCATTGAAGCCATACGCGAACTTATTATTGAAGCCCCGGACGGCAAACGTGTACCGCTTAGTGAACTGGCCGATATACGGGAAATAGTGGGACCTCGCCAGATTACACGCGAGGATAATCAAAGATTTATCACCATACAGTGTAATGTCGTGGATCGTGATATCGTCGGCTTTGTTGAAGAGGCTCAGAAGATGATAGATCAAAAGGTCGAACTTCCGGCCGGATACCTGGTCACTTGGGGTGGGCAGTTCAGGCTGCAACAGGAAGCCAACAAACGCCTGTCCATTGTTGTCCCCATCACACTGCTGGTGATCTGCCTGCTTCTGTTTAGCAACTTTGGGTCACTTAAAAATACACTCTTGATTCTGTTGAACATTCCACTTGCTATGGTAGGCGGTATAGTGGCTCTATGGATATCCGGGCAGAACCTTTCTGTACCTGCTTCGGTTGGTTTTATCGCCCTGTTTGGGATAGCCCTGGAGAACGGCATGGTGCTGCTTACATATCTCAATCAGCTGATTCGAGACGGTGTGCCGATGGACGAGGCATCAATACGTGGAGCATCGCTTCGTCTGCGGCCGGTGCTTATGACCGCAATAACTACAGCCCTGGGATTGATTCCCCTGCTCACGGCCACCGGAACCGGCAGCGAAGTACAGCTGCCACTGGCCACAGTTGTGGTTGGCGGACTTATAACCTCAACCGTTCTGACTCTGCTGGTTTTACCAGCGCTGTACAAATGGTTTTCAGACCCTATTGAACACGAGTAACCAGCTCGGGTGGATAGCCTGAAGGTTTTTAAGCTATCCACCCGATATTTTACTAGATTAAAGTTAACTTAAGGAGGCTGACTATGAAATTAATTATCGCATTTATCAAGCCGCATAAGCTTTCAGATGTAACACTTGCCCTGCACGAAATCGAAGGCCTTACAGGCGCCAGCATCTCGGATGTCCGGGGTTTTGGTAGAGGCCGCGCCAAAAACGCTCCTGATAGGGTACAGAAAGATCTTATTGATTTTATGCCCCGTATAAAATTGGAGATGGTTTGTCCGGATGAACTGGTAAAACAGGTTGTATCAACAATCGAGAAGAATGCTCATACCGGTCTTCGAGGCGACGGAAAGATATATGTTACCAATGTGGAACAGGCGGTACGTATAAGTACCGCAGAATGTGGAGATTGTGCTGTTTAGTTTTCTTTAAAAACCTGAGGGGTAAAGGCTAAGGTGACTATATTTCACGGTCATCCCGTAGTAATATTCATTAAAATATTGTAAATGTGCCTGCGGTTGCAGTCTAAAACGGCTGACCAAACGACAAAGAAAGGATAGCCATGAAAAAGCCCGCAACGCCGATTCTTCAGCATTGATTCCTTCAGCAGGGAAATCACTAAACTCGCATGATACTCTGATATAATATCAGGATGAATAAAAATAAGCTTAAGATCATCCCACTTGGTGGTGTAGGAGAGATCGGTCTGAATATGACCGTGTTTGAACACGGCGAGGATGTAATTGTTGTAGATGCCGGGCTTATGTTTCCAGAGGAAGATATGCATGGTGTGGACTACGTAATTGCCGATACCGGTTATCTTCAGGAGCGCAAAGAAAACATTCGGGCCGTTCTGCTTACCCATGGGCATGAGGACCACATCGGCGCCTTACCTTATCTTCTTAGGGACATTCATGTTCCAATATACGGAACCGCTCTTACCATAGGTCTGGTGACATCGAAACTTCGCGAGCATGACCTGCCGGAAGAGCCCGAGCTGGTGGTTATCAAACCACGAGACAAGGTGAAACTTGGATGTTTTACCGTAGAATTTATTCGTGTAACACACAGTATTGTGGATGGTGTAGGGCTTGGCATCGAAACCCCGGTAGGCAGGGTGGTGCATACCGGAGATTTCAAGCTTGATCCTACTCCGGTAGACGGAGAATTGATGGATTTCCATAAATTCACCGAATACGGGGAAAAGGGCACTTTGGTTCTGCTTTCCGACAGTACAAATGCGGAAAAAGGGGGTTTTACGTTTTCCGAAAAAGAAGTCCGTCGTGGCCTGGACGGTATATTCGCATCTGCCGAAGGCAGAATAATTGTGGCTACTTTTGCCTCAAACATACACCGTATTCAGCAGGTGGTGGATGCTGCGGTTATGGTGGGGCGTAAGGTGGCGCTCTCGGGCCGAAGCATGGTGAACAATGCGCAAATAGCCATGGACCTTGGATACTTAAAAGTTCCTGGAAATACGTGGCTAAAACTGAACGATATCAAGCATCTGGACGACCACGAGGTTGTGCTTATCACCACCGGCAGCCAGGGTGAGCCCATGTCTGCTTTGTCGCGCATGGCGGTTGAAGAACACAAGCAGATTAAGATTAAGCCGGGTGATGTTGTTGTGCTTTCATCCAAGGTTATTCCCGGCAACGAACGTGCGATAGGGCGGGTGATCAACCACCTTTTTAAAAGAGGAGCTGTTGTTCACTACGAGAAGGTATCAGATATCCATGTATCGGGTCATGCCTCAAAGGAAGAACTGAAATTAATGTTGAACATGGTTCGCCCGAAGTTTTTTATCCCTGTTCATGGAGAATACAGGCACCTGGTGTATCACTCTATACTTGCAGGAAAAAGTGACGTGCCTGAAGATAACATATTTATACTGCAAGACGGCGATTCTGTAGAGTTTTCTATGGACGGTACGGCCAGGCGTGGAGATAAAGTGACGGCAGGCCGTGTGTTTGTTGATGGTAAAGGGGTGGGCGATGTCGGTGACGTAGTTCTTCGTGACCGTCGAAGACTGGCCAGAGACGGCATGATAATAATTCTTTTGAATATCGAAAAAGAGACTGGAAAGGTTATATCAGGGCCGGACATCGTTTCAAGGGGATTTGTTTACGAGGACGAGTCACGTGAACTGCTGGACGCAGCCAAAACCGAAATAGAATATGCTCTTATGGATATGGATCAGGAAGTCAAAGGTGATACCTTAATGGTCGAGACTAAACTTAGACGTGTTTTAAAGAAGTTTGTCTATAAGAAGATTGAGCGTACGCCCATGATACTTCCGATTATTATGGAGATGTAGGGATTTGCTCGAAGCTATAGTTCTGGGCGTAATCCAGGGTCTTACCGAATTTATCCCTGTAAGCAGCACTGCACACCTGGTTATCCTGCCGGAGGTGTTTGAGTGGTCTGGTGTCTTGAATTCACTGGCTTTTGATGTTGCTCTTCACTTTGGGACGACTTTGGCGCTGATATCTTTTTTCTGGCGTGACTGGATAGAGATCCTGACACGCAATCGCAAGATGCTATGGTTTATATTCGCGGCTACTATTCCGGTAGGCATTGCGGGGTTGACGCTCAGAGCGAGAATTGAAGAGTCCTTGAGATCAATGGATGTAATCGCTGCAATGCTGGTTGTTTTTGGAGTTGTTATGCTTGTTGCCGAAAAAGTCTCTGTTAAAAAAGGTGTTAACAATTTAGAAAACCTTAAAACTCTTAAAAAAATGAACCTGCGTGATGCTCTTATTGTAGGTGTGGCACAGGTGCTAGCTCTTGTGCCAGGAGTCTCGCGCTCAGGTGTGACGATAAGCGCCGGGCTTTTTGCCGGTTACCGCCGGGAGGATGCAGCCAGGTTTTCCTTTCTTTTGTCAACACCTGCGATTGTGGGAGCAACGCTTCTTGAGAGCCGGAAGATCATCCATGGTTTTGACGCTGACCCGGCACTGTTTGCCGCTGGTTTTACGGCTGCCCTTATTTCAGGTTACATGGCTCTTGAATTTCTTATGAAATATCTTCAAAAACATCCTGTGACTGTTTTTGTTTACTATCGATTTATCCTTGCCGCCGGCATTATACTGGTCTTATATGTCTGAGAGGTTAAAAGGTGAAATCCTGGCTGTTGTTTCCTCCCTGGCGGGAGTTTTCCTGCTGGTCAGTCTTATCAGCCACAATCCCTGGGACCCTTCTCTTTTTACCGAAGGAGGTGGAGGAGGGACATCTAATATAACCGGCCCTGCCGGTGCCTGGCTTTCAGAAACTTTCCTGCAGATGTTTGGAACGGCCTCATTCTCTCTTCCTGCATTTCTT
>JALUUO010000097.1 GCA_027021335.1 Nitrospirota bacterium | reverse complement strand
TTTAGCGGTACATATGCTCCCACTATAACAAGTATCGTATAAATAATTCTATACGGCATAACAGCTAACTCACCAAATAAAAATTCTGCGCTGCGGTCACCATAGTATGACCATGCGATAATTGTTGAGTAGGCAAAAAATACAAGGCCGAAACCCACAATCCACGAGCCGAATCTTCCTAATGACTGCTCAAAAGCATATGCCGACAAGGCCGCGCCCTGAAGCGACTCTGGCCTTCCATCCCCCCATGCTCCTGCCACAATAATTACAAGAGCGGTTATCGTACATATAACTACAGTATCGATAAACGGCCCCACCATGGCGACCAATCCCTCACGAACAGGTTCTTTGGTTCTTGCCGCAGCATGCGCCATAGGAGCAGAGCCCAGACCTGATTCATTCGAAAACACACCCCGTGCAACTCCATATTGAAGGGCGGCTCCGATCGCTCCTCCTCCGGCCGCCCATGGGTTAAGTGCGTGATCGAAAATAGTTACAAAAGCCGCAGGAATTTTTTCTATATTCAGCCACAAAACAAGCAGAGCAGAAGTACAGTAACCAATAGCCATAAGTGGTACTATGCGCGCCGCTATCCCAGCGATACGCTTTATGCCACCGACAATAACAAGGCCCACAGCTATTGCCATAACAACTCCAAGAAGAAGTTTAAACTCCATCAATCGCGGCATGACGAAACCAAGGCCGTCCACAACGGAGTTTGCCTGAACCATATTGCCGATACCGAATGAGGCGATAATAGTAAAAGCAGCAAAAACAGCTCCTAAGCGAGGCATACCTAGTCCATGTTTAAGCGTATACATGGGACCGCCTGAAACCTCTCCGTCAGAATGTATAACCCTGTATTTTAAAGAGAGCATACATGATGTGTACTTTGTAGCCATTCCAACCAGAGCAGTGATCCACATCCAGAAGACAGCCCCAGGTCCGCCAAAAGCTATGGCCGTAGCCACACCCGCAATATTTCCTGTGCCGATGGTTGCCGACAGCGCGGCAGACAGCGCCTGAAAATGAGTAACCTCGCCGGGATCTCCAGATCTGTCATACTTTCCTGACAGTAGTTGTATTGCATGCTTAAATCCACGTAGTTGAATAAAACGCAGACGGACAGTTAAGTAAAGACCGGTTCCGACAAGCAGAATAATAGAGGGAACTCCCCACACATATCCGGCCAATCTGCCGGTAACGTCGGTCAGTGAGGTGATCCAATCTCCCATAATCAATAATACCGCAGATCAAACGAATTGAATTCACCGGTGGCTGTCTGCCTTTCCAGGTGAACCGCTGTCACAAATGCACCTGGAGGCCCATGGTGGCACCAATCGATCAATTCTTCCACGCTGCCGCTGTCTCCCTCCGCCATAACTTCCACCGAACCGTCAGGCAGGTTCCGGACCCAGCCGACAATACCAAGCGAAACAGCCGTGGCCCTGGTACTGGCCCGGAAGAAAACGCCCTGAACCCTACCTTCGATTATAAGTCGAACCCGTACTTGATCTCCTTTACCGCCGATTTTTTCTTTCATTACCTTATATTCCTAACTTTATATCCCCTAATTTCGCGGAAGACTCGAAAGCGGCACCAGCAATAAGTCTTCTCTATCAAGATCAGACAGACGCCTTCTTAGAAAATCCATACTTTTCTTACGGTCGTGCGCTATCAAAACCGCTGTTCCCTCCTGCTTGGCTGTTCGAATAAAACTATCCCACATACCTTTCATATAGCCATAATCTGCCTGATTATCCAAAAAAACGTCCCTCCTGTAAGTATAAAGCCCCGCAGATTCGGCTACCTGATACGCTACCGAAAGGTTTGTAGTCATGCTGTCCAGGAAATAGAGTCCATATTCTGCCAAAACATCAGCCACAACCTGCATTGCATGCCGATTTTCTGTAAATGCCGAGCCCATATGATTGTTAATCCCCTCTATACCGGGATAAGCCAGTAAAGTTTCTTTTAACGTTCTACGAAGTTTAGAATCTGACATGTTCAGGTACAACATCCCACGCATCCTGCGTCCGGTATAATTATGAGCCTCCATCGGCTGATGTAAAATCACTTCTACCCCCTGGACAACGGCTTCAGAAACTATCGCTTCCGAGTAATGTTCCCAGGGAATCACAGCCAGAGTAAGTGACGGATCAAGGGCGATAAAGGCCTTAGCCGTCTTTAGATTTGCGCCAAGGTCATCAATGACTATCGCTACCTTATTGTACGTATAATCTGGGAAATCGGGTGATAACTCCGATGGAAAGTCGGGGGGTAAAAACGATTTTTGAGAGGTTGCATCTTCTGTCAAAAACGGCTTTTTTTCATGCTGAACAACATCTCGTTTGACAGACCGTAAATAACCACCAGAGCCAAATCTCTTTCCGGCCAGGAAAGCTAAAGAGATAAAAACAACCAGAACGACAAGACCGGCCAGTAAAACCGGGGAACGACTTCTTCTCCTCCTCCTTTTTATCCTATAGTGTCTTCGGCGTCTTTTTGCCATATTCAGGGCACAAAAAGATCGTCATCACACCCTTTATTGACCTGCACATTTTTAAGGGTAAAGGTGTTAACGTTGCCGTATATATCAACTATACGTAAAGAACGTACCGGAAAAGATGCCCCTGTCGCCGCCGGTGGCAGTGCATACACCTCAACACGAATGCTTTTAACTGCTCCCATGTCAGACCGCGGGGTAAGAACAACAGCATCTGTTCCCTCAGGCTTAACGAAAAAGGTCCTGCTCATATCACCAAGATTCGACAACAGACCTATAGGAGTGGAAGAAATTCCGCTGCCGGCAGCGGAACCCAGGCTCCTCTTCATCACCTCGCCATCTTTGCCCTGACGCATGAACATTTCACTTCCAACGATAACAACTGTCTGCATATCAGGCTTAAGATAATCCCAACGAACACGATCGGGCCGCCGGATGTAGAAACGTCCATATGCCGTTTTTGTTTCATCAAGCTCTTTAATACGGCTTACCTGAGAGAATTCCCCCTGAATGTCCAACATGGTTTTATACGCATCCAAAATTCGCTGCTGGGCCGGCCCCGGACCTCCCGGTTCTTCAGCATTACCAAAGTCAGGCATAAAAACCGGACAGATAAACAGCAAAACAAAAAATACAGCATAAGTGCCCGGGACTGATCTGTTTTTTTTCACTCTCATCACAATTTTTAATTTTACAACAAGCAGCCGGACATCTGCCAACTATTGACTTTTAGCTCTCCTGACTGGTATAAAATTAAGTTGCAAATTATGATTAAAACATAGACCCCTGGGGGCATGTAATTGTTATTATTCGGTTATGATAGTATTTTGAGGAGATAATTAGTTGGCAACCAAATCAGGTTCAACACGTACTAAATCAGCAATGAAAAGAGCGCGGCAGATGGAGAAACAAAGGCTGCGTAACAGGCATATAACATCCACTTTAAAGACGGCCATAAAAGATGTTGAGACAACCATTGCCTCAGGTGACATCTCGGCTGCAAAGGAAAAACTGCGTCTTGCGATAAAAAGCATCGATAAAGCCTCTTCAAAGGGTGTTATGCATCGAAACACCGCATCAAGAAGAGTATCACGCCTGACAAAACAGCTTAACCGTGCTGTTTCTGCATCAACTTAAAAAGTAAAGACTCAAGAATAAGAGATTCAGGTTTTCCGGATGTTTTAAGTTCCAGATCCGCATAGTGAAGGGTTTCAAAAATATTTTTAAAGCCTTTTTTATTCCGCTCCCGTTTGAACATCTGGCGATAGTGCCATCCGATTATTCCGAGCATTGAAACAGCATCCTGCCCGGATTCACGCAGCGCCTTCATAATACGCAGCGCCCGCTCTATATTACCTCTTTTTATCGCCTCCACAATCGAAAACGGTGTGTATTCCCGTACGTTGCCGACAACCTCTTCCACCTGTTCCACATCAATCTCCAGCACCGGCAGTGAACCCTCAACAGCTCCGGATCCATTGCCGGCCAGGTAGAGTTTTTCAAGCTCCATCGAAAGAACCGCCAGATCAGGGCCGACTAAGTCAAGAAGAAGCCTATGAGCATCGCTGGTGAGCTTCATACCCATATCCAACGCTCTTTGGCGAAGCCAGACAGGCACCTGTCTCTCCGGAACATAAACTTGGAAACTCCTGCAACCTGTTGATGTAAGAAGTTTGAGAAAAGCGCTCCGCTTATCAAAAGCCTCTGTCAGAAAAATAAGGCATGTGGAAGGAGAAGGGTCTGCAAGGTAACGTTCAAAGATCTTTTTTTGAGCGGCCTTGAAAAGGCCGGCTTCTTTAACAACCACAAGACGGCGTTGAGCCATAAAAGGCAAGGTATTGGCCGTGTTGACTATCTCCTCCGGATCTGCCGTGGAGGCGTGAAAAAGACTGTAGTTAAAATCATCAGAGCCTTCCGGGAATAGACGTTTAACCGCTTTTGCGGCCAACTCCTCCACAAGGAATCCGATACCATGAAAAAGGTAGACAGGCTCAGGCAGATTTTTCTCAAGCTCTTCCAGTATTTTCTTATCGCTCATTTCAAAAGAACCTTTTTTGCAAGCTCCCGGGCCAATTCCCGGCTAGCCCGAACCTCCGCCTCCTCCTGGGATGTCCTTGCCGCCACCATGTCGGAGCCTAGGCTGAAAAGCACCCTTATCGGCGATCTAAGGCCGGTTATTTTACTTAACACCTTACCGCTTTTACGCTCAACCAGTTGGAAATCCGCATCCAGCTCAATCTCGTACTGAGTGGCACGACTACCAGACTCAGACGTGGGTCGAAGATAAAACCGGGTTATTGTTGCCTGAAGCGTCACCTCCGCACGATCAGAAGGCACTATTTTAACCCTTCTGTCAAGCAGTAACTCCTCTACAAGAGCTTGATGAAGCAGATCTTCCAGGCCGGGCTCTCTGGTCTTGTTTTCAACCATCGCCACATGAATAGCTGAAAACCCCACAGGCGCTCCCCCGGAAAGAACCTTGTAGCCGCAGGACTGAAGCAGAAAAATGGTTAACAAAAACAGACCGGGCAAAAAGGCTCTATTGATCGTAGTACTACTTCGGTGATGTATCATTTCTATAAAACAACATTTACAAGTCTGCCACGGGCAACAATCGTCCGTCTTGGCTCAGCCCCTTTTAAAGCCTGAACAATTTTAGGCTGCTCAAGTGCTGTTTTCTTTAGATAATCGTCGCTGCTGCCCGCAGGCACCATCACCTTTGCACGGAGTTTTCCATTCACCTGAACCACAAGCTCGACCTCATCCTCTACCACCGCATCTTCGTCCCATTCCGGCCAGTCAGCATGAATCAGGCTTCCAGGCTCCATACCCAGCGACTCCCAGAGCTCTTCCGCAATATGCGGTGCAAAAGGCGACAGCATAAGTACAAGCATCTCAAGCCCGAACCGCATTACCCCCTCTCCTCCTGCCGCTTCTTCGCCAGGGGAATTGGGATTAAACGACGTAAGCTCGTTTACAAGCTCCATGAGAGCTGCTATAGCAGTGTTAAAATGAAAGTCCCGCTCGATATCGGCTGTAACCTTCTTAACCGTCTGGTGAATCTTCCGGTATACATTCCTGGATTCGCCCTTTAATGAATCGCTATCATTACCTAGTTTGCCGTTACAGCCACGATATCTATAAACAAGATTCCAAACCCTGTGCAGAAACCTGTGAGCCCCATCCACACCCTTGTCAGACCACTCCAGGTCTTTCTCCGGCGGAGCGGCAAAAAGCGAAAAAAGCCTTGCTGTGTCAGCTCCATAGCTGCCGATCAGATTATCCGGATCCACCACGTTGCCCTTGGATTTGGACATCTTGGCTCCGTCCTTTATCACCATACCCTGGGTAAGAAGATTTCTAAAAGGCTCGTCCACAGTGGCAAGTCCGAGGTCTCGTATCACTCGTGTAAAAAACCTTGAATAAAGAAGATGCAGCACAGCGTGCTCTATACCGCCAATATACTGGTCAACCGGCAGCCATTGGTTTACCTTCTCCGGGTCTACCGGCCGGTCATCAGGCTGGCCGGTATAACGCATGAAGTACCAGGAAGAATCCATGAATGTGTCCATGGTATCTGTTTCGCGCCTTGCGGAACGACCGCAAGTAGGGCAGGATGTGTTTACAAAAGATTCCGAATGACCAAGCGGAGAGTCACCACGCCCGGTTAAATCCACATCAGCAGGCAGCAGGACAGGAAGCTGGTCTTCCGGCACCGCAACTATACCGCAATCATCACAGTAGATCACAGGAATTGGCGTACCCCAGTACCGCTGACGGGAAATTCCCCAGTCTCTTAACCTGTAATTTACCGTCCGTCTGCCAAGCATGTTTTCCTCGACATACTTGGCTATTTCCCGTTTGGCATCTTTGGAGTTATAACCGTCAAACTTTCCGGAGTTAACTAAAACGCCCGGTTCCACGTAGGCTTCACGCATCAACCCAGGTTTTATTTTACGATCAGTACCCGGCGGCTGAATTACCACTTTTATATCGATCATGTACTTACGGGCAAACTCAAAATCCCTCTGATCATGCGCCGGCACAGCCATGACCGCGCCGGTTCCATACTCCA
>JALUUO010000096.1 GCA_027021335.1 Nitrospirota bacterium | reverse complement strand
GCCCACACTGTGCCATCGGCTTTAAGCGCGATGGTATGGCGACTTCCTGCAGCAATAGCGGTTACGTCCGTAAGTCCGCTTATCTGCAGAGGGATAGAACTGCAAGGACTGGAATAAGCACATGTTTCAGTCGTTGTTACCCCCAACTGCCCTGCGCCGTTATATCCCCACACCCAAACCGTGCCGTCAGTTTTAAGCGCAACAGTATGCCACACTTGGCCGTCACCTCCTCCCGCAATGGCGGTTACGTCCGTAAGGCCGCTTACCTGCACAGGCGTGGTGCTGTCTATCGTTGTCCCGTCTCCCAGCTGGCCGAAGCGGTTATTTCCCCATGCCCAAACTGTACCATCTGATTTAAGCGCGAGGGTATGGTATGGTCCGGTTGCGATGGCGGTTACATCTGTAAGCCCGCTTACCTGCACAAACGTACTGTCGTACCGGCTACTACGGCCACCACCCCACGCCCATACCGTGCCATCGGTTTCAAGAGCGAAAGAATAACCGTAACCGGCTGCGATGGCAGCAAAGGTGAAACACTTAATTTCAATGTCTATTACATCCGTAGCGTTAACTCTTCCGCTGATCACACTGCATGTCTGATCAAACGGCTGTGATAAAACCGTTATTTCGTAAATGGTAAGGTCCTCAAGCTCTGTTGCAAATGTAAACGGACCGTTCTCCATGATTATCAGATCATCTCCACCGTTGTTTTGAAGCACCAGTGTTCCAGTAAGGCTGCTGACCGTGCCACCAACGCTGAAGGTGCCGGTTGCTTTGCTCCTTACCGGCACGGGTGTGGGGCTGCAATCAAAATCATTTTCATTACCGCATGTTTCAGTCGTTGTTACTCCCAACTGTCCGTATTCATTATCCCCCCATGCCCAAACAGTACCGTTTGAGTTAAGCGCGAGGGTATGTCTAAATCCTGCCGCGATGGAGCTTACGTCTGTGAGACCAGGGACTTGTATCGGAATGGTTGAACAGAAGGGATAAAAAGAAACACCCACACCTCTAGCTACCCCGAAGCTTACTTCACAGGTTTCTGTTGTTGTTACGCCCAGTTGACCGTGCTCATTGTCTCCCCATGCCCACACAGTGCCATCGGCTTTAAGAGCGATGGTATGTCCATACTTAAAAAAATTATATCGGCGACTAGCGCCTCCTGCCGCGATAGCGGTTACGCCCGTAAGCCCGCTTACCTGCACAGGCGTGGAGCTGTCTGTTGTCGTCCCGTCTCCCAACTGTCCGACCCAGTTTTCTCCCCATGCCCACACAGTGCCATCGGTTGTGAGAGCTAGGGTGTGATCACCTCCGCCCGTTATTGCGGCGATGTCTGTTAGGTTACTTACCTGCACAGGCGTAGAGCTGCGATCTTTCGTTCCGTCTCCTAATTGGCCGTGTTTGTTATCTCCCCAACTCCACACCGTGCTGTCAGTTTTAAGCACGAGGGTGTGGTAAGCGCCAGCGGCGACGGCACTTACGTCTGTTATGTTGGATACCTGGATCGGAGTGGTAGAGCAGGGAGCGTCCCAAGAATAAAGCTCGTCCATCATCAAATACCAAGTTTGGCAGATTTCAATCGTTTCTGTTCCCAATTGACCATAGTAATTTTCTCCCCATGCCCAAACTGTGCCGTCGGCTTTAAGCGCGATAGTATGTCTATCCCCGGCAGCTATGGCGATAACGTCTGTGAGGTCGGATATTTGGATCGGAGTGGTGGAACATGGATAAAAATAGTATGGAGTATAAGGGTAGGGATTGTTAACACATGTTTCAGGTGTTGTGGCACCCAGCTGTCCGTATTTATTATCCCCCCACGCCCACACAGTGCCGTCTGATTTAAGCGCAATGCTATGGTCGCCTCCTGCCGCGATAGCGGTAATGTCCGTAAGGCCGCTTACCTGTATCAGGCCCGGGCTGTCTATCGTTGTCCCGTCGCCAAGCTGGCCGAGTTCGTTACTTCCCCACGCCCATACCGTACCGTCTGCTTTCAGCTCAATGGTATGGGAACCTCCGCCTGCGATGGCAACGACATCCCCAACTTCCACGTTGTAAGGAGAGTGATGCCTATGTTCTTCCCTTTTCTTCATACCCTTGGAACGCGCCTCTGCAACACCGCCGGCAATCCACAAACCGGCAAAAATAAGAACAAACAGACCCATAAAAAATTTAAACCATGTTTTTCTCATCTTAACTCCCTCCTTGAATAACGAATATGATTGATCACAAGTTTATTTCAATAAGCCCCTAAAGTCTTCGACCTAAACTATATTGCAGTGCGGTGAATCTAAAAAATCGCTCACCCTCTACTCCCTCTGCAATTAAAAAGAAAACCACAGAGGGAGTAGAGGCGGTAAGTGTTAGGGCCTCTCCAATACCTGCACCGGAATGCTACTGCTATCTGTTGTTCCATCTCCCAGCTGGCCGTAGTAGTTTCTTCCCCATGCCTGCACCGCACTGTCGGTGTTAAGCGTGATTGAATGGTATTCTCCGGCCGCAATTTCGGTTATGTCTGTAAGTTCACTTACCTGCACAGGAGTGCTGCTGCTATCTATTGTTCCATCTCCCAGCTGGCCAGCGTAGTTTCCTCCCCACGCCAATACTGTGCCGTCGGTTTTAAGCGCGATAGAATGGGAACGTCCGGCCACGATAGCGGTTACGTCCGTAAGTTCACTTACTTGCACAGGAGTTGTGCTGCTATTTGTCGTCCCGTCACCCAACTGGCCGTATCTGTTATATCCCCATGCCCATACCGTGCCATCGGTTTTAAGAGCGAGGGTATGATCATATCCGCCCGTGATGGCGGTTACGTCCGTGAGACCGCTTACCTGCACAGGCGTGGTACTGTCTATTGTCGTTCCGTCACCCAACTGGCCGTAGTAGTTACGTCCACATGCCCAAATCGTTCCGTCTGACTTAAGAGCGAGGGTATGGGCACCTCCTGCCGCGATGGCGGTTACGTCTGTGAGACTGCTTATCTGCACAGGAGTTGTGCTATTACGTGTCGTTCCGTCACCCAACTGGCCGTATCTGTTATATCCCCATGCCCACACCGTGCCGTCTGATTTAAGCGCGAGTGAATGCTCACCTCCTGCCTCGATGGCGGTTACGTCAGTAATTCCGCTTACCTGCACAGGCGTGGTACTGTCTGTTATTGTCCCATCTCCCAGCTGTCCATATTTGTTACTTCCCCATGCCCACACCGTGCCACCGGCCTTAAGCGCGATAGAATGGTAACTTCCGGCTGCAACAGCAACTATGTCTGTGAGTTCGCTTATCTCCAAAGGGGTTGTATTGCTGTTTGTCCTAGTTCCGTTTCCAAGCTGGCCGAATCCGTTCCATCCCCATGCCCACACCGTACCATCGTCTTTAAGCGCTATAGAGTGGCCACCTCCGGCCGCGATATCAACGGCCTCCGTAAGAGGATAGGGGCATATAATCTGTATGTCTGTTTTGTCCGTGGCGTTAATTCTTTCACTGTTGCTGCTCATGATTTCGCAGGTCTGACCATCTGGCTGGGTTAAAATCTCTATATCGTAAATGGCCAGGTCCTCAAGCTCAGTTGCAAAGGTAAATGGGCCGTTCTCCGTGATTATCAGGTCATCGCCACCGTTGTTTTGAAGCACTAATGTTCCAGTAAGGCCGCTAACCGTGCCACCCACACTGAATGTGCCGGTTGCTTTGCTTC
Source organism: Nitrospirota bacterium (assembly GCA_027021335.1). Lineage (GTDB taxonomy): Bacteria > Nitrospirota > Thermodesulfovibrionia > SZUA-242 > SZUA-242 > JALUUO01. Next base: position 23,306 of record JALUUO010000096.1, on the reverse strand, counting down.
TTACCGGCACAGGTGTGTTGCTGCAATCAAAATAATCTTCATAATCGCATAGTCCAGTCGTTATTGCCCCCAACTGGCCGTAGTAGTTGTCTCCCCATGTCCACACTGTTCCGTAGGTTTTAAGCGCGAGGGTATGGCTTCCTCCTGCCGCGATGGCGGCAACATCCGTGAGGCCGCTTACCTGTACAGGCGTGCTTGAACAAAAAGCGGAAAAGCCATAACTATTTCTTCCAAGGTATACATATATATCACAAGTTTCTGTTGTTATCCCCAGCTGGCCGTACCGATTATATCCCCACGCCCAAACCGTACCATCGGCTTTAAGCGCGATGCTATGCCCCATAGCAAAATTGCCTCCAGCCGCCGCGATGGCGGTTACGTCCGAAAGCCAGCTTACCTGAACCGGCGTGGCGCTAGATGTCATTGTTCCGTCTCCCAGCTGGCCTGCATTGTTAGATCCCCACGCCCACACTGTGCCGTCGGTTTTAAGCGCGAGGATATGGCCTCTCCCTGCTGCGATGGCGGTTACATCCGTAAGGGAGACTACTTGTTCAGGGGTGTTTTCAGTTGTTCCCAGGCCCCAGTTGTTATATCCCCAGGCCCAGACCGTGCCGTCAGTTTTAAGCGCGAGGGTATAGTAAGTACTTCCGGCTGCAATGGCGATTACGTCTGTAAGCCCGCTTACCTGCACAGGCGTGGTGGAGCAAGTTCTGTCCATAGAACCAAACTCACATTCTTCGGTTGTTTCTACTCCCAGTTGGCCTGAACTGTTATATCCCCAGGCCCACACTGTGCCATCGGCTTTAAGTGCGAGGGTATGGCTTCCCCCTGCTGCGATGGCGGTTACATCCGTAAGTCCGCTTACCTGAACAGGCGTAGCACTGTCTATCGTTGTTCCGTTCCCCAGCTGGCCTGCGCCGTTATATCCCCATGCCCACACCGTGCCGTCAATTTTAAGCGCGATGGAATGGGAGTCTCCTCCCGCGATAGCGGTAATGTCCGTAAGGCCGCTTACCTGTATCGGGGCCGGGCTGTCTATCGTTGTCCCGTCGCCAAGCTGGCCGAGTTCGTTACTTCCCCACGCCCATACCGTACCGTCTGCTTTCAGCTCAATGGTATGGGAACCTCCGCCTGCGATGGCAACGACATCCCCAACTTCCACGTTGTAAGGAGAGTGATGCCTATGTTCTTCCCTTTTCTTCATACCCTTGGAACGCGCCTCTGCAACACCGCCGGCAATCCACACGCCGGCAAAAAGAAGAACGAATAAACCCATAAAAAATTTAAACCATGTTTTTTTCATCTCAACTTCTCCTTGAGTAACGAATATGAACAAATATAATTGATCACGAGCGTATCGCAATAAGCCCCTACAGTCTTCGACCTAAACTATCTTGTAGTACGGTGAATCTAAAAAATCGCTCACCCTCTACTCCCTCTGCAATTAAAAAGAAAACCACAGAGGGAGTAGAGGCGGTAGGCGCTACGGCGTCACCAAGACCGGCACTGGCGTAGACCTGTGTGTCCAAGTTCCGTCTCCCAGTACGCCATATGTATTATTTCCCCACGCCCACACCGTGCCGTCGATTTTAAGCGCGACTGTATAATAACGTCCGGACGCGATAACAGTGACGTCCGTGAGGCCGGATACCTGTACAGGCGTGGTGCTGTCTGTATTCGTTTCATCTCCCAGCCGACCCCAGTCGTTATTTCCCCACGCCCACAGCATGCCGTCAGTTTTAAGCGCGACTGTATGACCGTATCCGGCCGCGATAGCGGCGACGTCCGTGAGGCCGGATACCTGTACCAACGTGGAGTAGTTGGATCTCGACTCCCATACCGTGCCGTCGTTTTTAACCGCGACTGTTTTAGCGTATCCTGCCGCGATGGCGGTTACGTCTGTGAGATCTGATACCTGCACCGGCGTAGTGGAGCAAGAAAAACCACTACCGAAGGAGATACTACTGCATGTTTCAAATGTTGTGGCTCCCAGCTGGCCGAACCTGTTAGATCCCCACGTCCAGAGCGTGCCATCGTTTTTAAGCGCGACGGAATGATAACCGTTGGCCGTTATTGCGATTACGTCCGTAAGGCCGCTTACCTGCACAAGCGTAGTGCTATATGTTGTTGTTCCATCTCCCAGCTGGCCGAAGTCATTATTTCCCCGTGCCCAGATGGTGCCGTCAGGTTTAAGCGCAATGATGTGGGAAGCTCCGCCCGCAATAGCGGTTACGTCCTTGAGTTCGCTTACCTCCACTGGCGTGGTGGAGCAACTGCTGCCATTAGCGCACTTTTCAGTTGTACTTACTCCGTATACATTAGCTCCCCACGCCCATACCGTGCCGTCGGTTTTAAGGGCGATGCTATAACTACCTCCGCTCGCTATTGCGGCTACGTCCGTGAGACCGAATACCTGCACCGGCGTGGAGCTATCAGTCGTCGTTCCGTCGCCCAGTCCGCCCTTCCAGTTACTTCCCCACGCCCATACCGTGCCATCGTTTTTAAGCGCGATGGTATGATTATCTCCAGTCGCTATTGCGGTTACGTCCGTAAACAAATCAAAACATGTAACCGATACGTCAAGTATATTCGTACCATTTATTGTTCCGCTGCCGTTATTGACTCTGCAAAACTGGTTATCCGGATGGGTTAAAACCGCAACGTTATAGGCTGCCAAATCGGAAACCGGTGTGGAGAAGGTGAAAGCTCCGTTTAAAGTTATTGCCAGGTCGTCCACGCCGTTGTTTTGAAGAACAACCGTTTCTCCATCGGCAAGGCCGCTTACCGTACCGCCCAAGCTGTAGTTGTACACAGTGTATGGAGCTGTTTCGCCCAACACCTGCACCGGCGTAGTGCTGTTTGTCATCGTTCCGTCTCCCAACTGGCCGTATGAGTTATTTCCCCACGCCCACACAGTACCATCGCCTTTAAGCGCAATGGAGTAGCCTTGAGGTAATAAGGAGCCGAAGAAGGACCGAAGTAAATAGCCTCTGGCCGCGATAGCAATAACATCCGTGAGCTCGCTTACTTGCACCGGCGTAGCGCTGTTTATTGTTGTTCCGTCGCCCAGCTGGCCGAGCCTGTTAGACCCCCAAGCCCATACCGTGCCGTCGCTCTTAAGTGCGAGGGTATGAGCACTTCCGGCCGCAATTGCATCAACGTCCGTGAGACCGAATACCTGTACAGGCGTGGTAGAGCAAGAAAAACCACTACCGAAGTAGCCACTATAGCATGTTTCAGATGTCGTAGCGCCCAGCTGGCCAAGCCTGTTAGATCCCCAAGCCCACACCGTGCCGTCGTCTTTAAGTGCAATTGTATGCCAATGTCCGGCTGCGATGGCGGTTATGTCCGTCAGGCCGGATACCTGCACCGGTGTAGTGGAGCAAGAAAAATCAAGAGTGGAGTAGCTACTATTGCATGTTTCAGGCGTCGTGGCGCCCAGCTGGCCGAGCCTGTTTTCTCCCCATGCCCACACCGTGCCGTCGTCTTTAAGCGCAATTGTATACCAATATCCGCCAGCAATAGCGTTTACGTCCGTCAGGCCTATTACCTGAACCGGGGTAGTGCTTCTTATAGTCGTTCCATCTCCCAGCTGGCCGTATTCGTTAAATCCCCATGCCCACACCGTGCCGTCTGACTTAAGCGCGATTGTATGACCATTTTCGCTAGCAATGCTGTTCCCTCCAGCGGTGATACCGATTATGTCCGTAAGGAAATTTGTGCACGGAGCGGTTTCACCGGTATCGCATACCTGCACAGGAGTATAACTGCGTGTTCTTGTTCCATTCCCCAGTTGGCCGTGTTGGTTATCTCCCCATGTCCAAACTGTGCCATCGCTTTTAAGCGTGACTGTATGACCATCTCCGGCCGCGATGGCGATAACGTCTGTAAGTCCGCTGACCTGAAATGGCATCAGGTTGTTATCCCCCCATGTCCAAACTGTGCCGTCATTTTTAAGCAGCACTGCATGGTTGTTTCCAGCTGCGATGGCAACGGAAAAGATCGAACATCTAATAGTGATGTCGGTGATGTCCTCGCCGTTTATTGTTCCGCTGCCGTTCTTGACACGGCAGTACTGGTTACTCGGCTGAGTTACAACCGTAACATTGTAGGTTGTCAAGTCGGAAATCGGTGTGGAGAAGGTAAAAGCACCGTTTGCCGTAATCTCAAGATCATCCCTGCCGTTGTTTAGAAGAACAACCGTTTCTCCATCGGCAAGTTCGCTTACTATGCCGCCTACGTTGTAAGAAGCGACGGAAGAGTTACGCCTATGATGCCCCATTCGCCTTTTATCCTTGGAACCCGCCTCTGCAACACCGCCGGCAATCCACAAACCGGCAAAAATAAGAACAAACAGACCCATAAAAAATTTAAACCATGTTTTTCTCATCTCAACTCCCTCCTTGAATAACGAAATAAAAGAATTAATGGTTACCCCACCCAGGTGGATAGGTTGAAGATTGACACACCGCGTGAGGTTCTCAGAACCAACACTTTTTGTAATTACGAACGACTAAAGACACAAGTCCCCTTATTCACTTGCAAGTTCTACACCTTTAAGGCAACTCCTTGATTTTATATGCTTTTTATAAGTGAATAATTTTAGAAGACTAGAAAGTGTAAAATTTTACGACAATGAGGATTTAATGATATCTTCTTATTGTTATCAATACGTTACAGTGATTGTCTATAAAGTATGCTTAAAAAATAGGCAATTTCTGACCGTTTTCGAGGAGATCATGTAAAAAAAGTGTAAAATTTTTCAACAGTGCTGTTTTGTGGGTTATTTTTCTTCCTTACTCCGCCCTCAGGGCCTCTACCGGATCAAGGTGCGCTGCCCTTCTTGCAGGTAGTACGCCTGCCAAAAGGCCGATGACGATTGCCAGCCCTTCCGCAAGCAAAACATAAGACCACGGTGTGTGTACCGGCAGTGCCGGTATCATAAAATGCAGCAGTTGCGCTCCGCCCGCACCCAGCACCAGCCCGGCCATCCCGCCTGCGGCGGCCAACACTGTAGCCTCGCCCAGAAACAGACTCAGTATCTGAATACGTGTGGCACCAAGTGCGCGAAACAGGCCTATCTCTGAGGTACGTTCACTAACAGCGATAGTCATAATGGTAAGAATGCCTACGCCGCCGACCAGCAATGATATTCCCCCAAGCGCTCCTACCGCAAACGTCAATACATCCAGCACCGAACCAAGCACATCCAGCATCTGCTGTTGTGTGGTAATGGTGTAGTCCTCGTAGCCGTGACGGCTTGTAAGCACGCGGCGGATACCGGCAACCACTTCGTCGACCTGTGTTCCTTCTTTGTACAACAGGTCGATCTCCATAAGGCTGTTGCGGTTAAATAACTCCAGAGCTCTGGCAGCCGGAATGTAGACCGTGTCGTCAAGGTCGAATCCTAAAACTTGTCCTTTTGGTTCCATTGTTCCGATAACACGATATCGGTTACCTCCGACTCGAATGCGTTGTCCTAATGGATTTTCTCTGCTAAAAAGCTCCTTTCTCAACTTGCTGCCCAGCACTGCGAATGCACGTGGCGCGCTTGGATCGTCTTGCGGCAGGAATTTTCCGCTGCTTATTCTCATGCTAAAAGTTTGCGGAAAATCTGCTCCAACGCCGTAGACTATGGAGCGGCGGCGTTTTCTACCGGCTTCAATCTCTGCATTTCCCCAGACAAAAGGAACAACCGTTTGCGCGTGAGGCACGCGGATAAGAGCATTGGCATCTTCTATAGTGAGAGGGCGTACTGTGCCAAGAATGCCTACTGAGCCGCCATGGGTTGTTGGACGGCCCGGGTTAATAGCCACCAGGTTAGTGCCGAACTGGGTGAATTCAGACAAAACAAATCTATGTATTCCCTCTCCGATGGAAGTCAGCAGAACAACCGCTGCAATACCTACCGCAATGCCAAGAGCGGTTAGAATGCTACGCATTCGGTAGGCGGAAAAGGAGCCGGATGTAAGATGCAGGAAGTCAGGAATAAGCATTTTTGCCTTACCTTTTTTACTACCTTCGTGATAATGCTTCAACAGGGTGAAGGCGGGCGGCCCGCCTTGCCGGAAGCACACCAAAAACCAGGCCGCTGATTAGTGCCACCATCACCGCAGCACCAATAGCCCATAAAGGAGGGCCAACCGGTAATGATGGATAAATTTTTCCGATGAGCCAACTCCCCAGTTCGCCAAGTAGTAGTCCGAAGACGGCTCCCAGCACAGAGAGTAATACTGACTCAGTAAGAAATAACAATAATATCTGACGACGGGAGCTGCCAAGGGCCTTAAGAAGTCCGATTTCACCTGTCCGTTGTGAGACTGCTATCAGCATGATATTCATTATCAGAATTCCTGCCACGGCAAGGCTGATAGTTGCGATTCCTGCTACGGTTAAAGTCAGAGCATTAAAAATTTTATCAAAAGTAGATAAAACTGCATCCTGCGTTACTACTGTAATATCCTCTTCCCCTTGATGGCGTGTCCGTATGGTGGCAAGAATCTGCTGCTTTGCCACAGGTATGGATTCTCGGTTTTTTGCTTCCACCAGAATGCGAAACAAAGAAGGGGTATTAAAAAGCATCTGTGCCGATGCCACCGGCACAATCACCAGCTCCTGCACATCCAGCCCGATCGCACGGCCTTCTGTTTTCAGTATTCCGATAACTCTAAAACGGCTATCGCCGATACGAACCCATTCTCCAAGGGCTCGGTTTGCGCCAAAAAGTTCCTTGCGAACCTTTGATCCGATCACGCAGATCGGTGATGCACGATCCGGATCCCCCGGCGGAAGATAACGTCCCCGGGCCATTGTCCAGTGGCGTATTTCGAGCAATTCAGATGTGGCACCGAGTATAGGGACTTCCCGGTCTTTCCCCATCCACGAAACCGGTGCCGAGCCGACATTAATAGGCGCAATCAGGCGTACTGCCGAGTTACGTTTAAGGGCTACGGCGTCGTCGATGGTGAGATCACGCGTTGTTTCACCCATAAGCATTGCAGGGATGCCGCCGGTTGTTTCTGAACGTCCCGGCAACACGATCAGCAGGTTAGTTCCCAGTGATGCAAATTCACCTGAAACGTAGCGGCGTGCTCCCTCTCCAAGTGAAGTCAGTACCACAACCGATGCCACGCCTATTGTCATGGCCAGCACCATCAGAAGGGTGCGCAACGGGTAGCCCCGTAGCGATGAAAAAGAAAATCGTAATGTATCGGAGAGTTTCATCCCTATAACGGTTTTTGGCCTTTTTCGGCTTTTTTTGACCTTCAATCTATCTATTCCAAGTACATGTGGTTACTATTTTTTCTAGGATTTTGTATCCTCAACGATTTGCCCGTCCAGCATATGAATCCGGCGGCGAGCTCTCTCCCCCAGCTCCGGGTCGTGGGTTACAATTGCCAGTGTTATTCCTTTTTCATTAAGTCCCTCCAGAATGTCGATAACTTCTTTTCCTGAGGCGCGGTCAAGGTTTCCTGTGGGTTCATCCGCAAGCAGCAGCGCCGGTTTCATGATTGTCGCACGGGCAATCGCGACCCGTTGCCGTTGACCTCCTGAGAGCTGCTCCGGTCGGTGATGAACCCGGTCTGTAAGACCCATAGCCGCCAAAACATTGTCGACGCCCGATTTTCTTTCCGCAGGAGGTACACCGGCCAGCACCAGCGGAAGTTCTACGTTTTCCCGGGCGGTAAGACGAGGTATCAGATGAAAAAACTGAAATACAAAGCCAATCTTATTGCGGCGGGTATATGCCTGTTCCACATCGGTCATAGAAGTAACGTTACTTCCCTCCAGCAGGTATTGACCGGCATCCGGCCTGTCCAGCAGACCTAGAATATTCAGTAATGTGGATTTGCCGGAACCTGATGGTCCCATGATAGAGACATATGTTCCGGGTTCGATTCTCAGATCAATATTGTTTAGCGCATGAACCTCTTGGTCACCAACCTGAAAAAAACGATTGATTTGTTTGAGGTCTATCATTGGTGGTGAGAGTTTGCAGGAGAGGAGTTTTCCGGACGGGCGTACGAACCGACTCAGGACTAATCCTTATTTTGTTATATTTTTTTTGCTGGTTTATTCATAGTGGGACCACATACCAATAGTTTTAACAGTTTTTGATTCTTTGACTACTTGATATATCAACCGAATCATGACGGTCATCTACAATTTTCTTCTTTTTTATCCCCCGGATTATTATGTGATGCAGTGTACCGGGGGCATCAAGTCTGGCCTGTCGGGGCATGCGCACCCTCCATTAATCGTGTGTATTGAATAATACAACCATATCAGAACAAGTTAAATCAGGCAACAGTGTCCCCTACAGTTTGGTTTCAACTAAAAACTTGACCTCAGCATTTTTCGCAAAAGATCGTTCACGATTTTTGGGTTAGCCTTGCCCTTGGTGTCCTTCATTACCCGGCCGACAAAGAAGCCTATCAACTTTGTCTCACCAGCCAGGTAACGCTCTACTTCTTTGGGGCTGTCATCAAGAAGTTTCTTTATAATTTTCTCAAGCTCGGATGAATCGCTTATTTGAACAAGACCTTTTTCTTTCACAATTACATCAGGACTTTTGCCTGTGCGGTACATCTCTTCAAAGACCGTCTTTGCAATCTTTCCGCTTATAACATCATCATTCATCAGTTTCAACATAGCCGCAAGCTGGCCGGGCTTAAGCGGGCAGTCTTCCAGAGAGAGGTTCTCCTCGTTCAGCAGCCGCATTAATTCACCCATAACCCAGTTGCTCGCCGCCTTTGGCTCTGCACCCGCCTTTACAACATCTTCAAACCAGTCCGCAAGCATACGATCAGAGGTGAGCATATCGGCATCATCTTCAGGCAATTTATACAAGTTTACAAAACGCTCGCGCCTCACGTCTGGCAACTCGACCAGGCTGGAGCGAATCTCCTCCACCCAAGCATCATCGACCACCATGGGAACAAGATCAGGATCAGGAAAGTAGCGGTAATCATGCGCCTCTTCCTTACTTCGCATCGAGTAGGTCCGACCGGCAGCCGAATCCCAAAGCCGTGTTTCCTGTACCACGTGCCCGCCTTCTTCCAAAACACGTGTCTGCCGTGCGATCTCATAATCTATAGCCCTTTCCACGAAGCGAAAAGAGTTGATATTTTTTAGTTCCGTCCTGGTGCCGAAGGCTGTCTCACCAATCGGCCTGATCGAAATATTAGCGTCACACCTAAGCGATCCCTGCTCCATATTTCCATCACAAACACCCAGGTATCTGAGAATTGTTCTGAGTTTCTTCATATACAGGGCGGCATCTGCCGGTGTACGTATGTCCGGCTCTGAAACTATCTCCATCAAAGGGACACACGCGCGGTTCAGATCCACCAAGCTGTAGCCGGAGGCTCCTTCATGTATGTTCTTACCTGCATCCTCCTCCATGTGTATACGGGTAATACCTATACGCTTTACATCTTCATCAACCACTATTTCGATATGTCCGTCTATACATATCGGCAGTTCGTACTGGCTTATCTGGTATCCTTTGGGCAGATCAGGATAAAAATAGTTTTTACGGGCGAACCTGCTAAATGGTGAAATCCGGCAGTTCATGGCCAAGCCGGTCTTAATCGTATACTCCAGAGCCTTTTTGTTCATCACTGGAAGGGCGCCGGGCATACCGGCGCATACAGGACAGGTCTGCGTGTTCGGCTCCGCGGCAAAGCGAGTGGAACATCCGCAAAAAATCTTTGAATCAGTGGTTAGCTGCGCGTGGACCTCAAGCCCTATAACAGGTTCGTATTTCATATGTGTGCAGTTGTCATGGTACGGGGTGCAGGAATGCAGATAGTTAAATAATTCATAGCCCTGACAACTGCCCCCTGTGAACGATTATCATATATCCAACAATTTAGGCTTTATTTTGTGCCAATCCGTCGACTGCTCGTAGGCGTGCGCTACCATCAGCAGGTTTTCCTCATCAAAAGGACGCCCCAGAAGCTGAAGCCCCACCGGCAGGTTATCGTCGGTAAAACCGCAAGGCACTGATATGCCAGGCAAACCTGCAAGGTTGGCCGAGATGGTAAATATATCATTTAAATACATCTGAAGGGGATCATCAAGTTTCTCACCCAGCCGGAAAGCCGGGGCCGGAGTGGTAGGACAAGCCATTATATCGACAGAGTTAAAAGCATGCTCGAAGTCTTGCTTAATTAGTGTCCGCACCTGCTGGGCCTTTAAATAATATGCATCGTAATATCCGGATGACAGCGCGTAGGTGCCAAGCATTATTCGGCGTTTCACCTCAGGCCCGAAACCAGCCGACCGCGTGGTTGTATACATATCCATGAGATCACTTTCTTTCTGCCTTCTCACCCCAAAACGGACACCGTCGAACCTGGCCAGGTTGGACGATGCCTCTGAAGTGGCAAGTATATAGTAGGTGGAAACCGCATAATCCGTATGTGGAAGATCAACCTCAACCGCTTTAGCACCCAGCGACTCAAGCTGATTTATCGCCTTTTTTACAGAATCTTCAACCCGCGGGTGCATTCCTTCAATAAAGTACTGTTTTGGAATACCTACCTTGATACCTTTAATATCGCGTCCAAGAGAAGAGGTAAAGTCCGGAACTTCAAAAGGAGCACAGGTCGAATCATTAGTATCAGGACCTGCAATAGCCTGAAGCAGTATGGCGGCGTCCTTTACTGTTTTGGCAAGAGGGCCTATCTGATCAAGAGAAGAGGCAAAAGCCACAAGGCCGTAGCGTGAAACTCTGCCGTACGTAGGCTTAAGTCCTACAACACCGCAAAGAGCTGCCGGCTGACGAATTGAACCGCCGGTATCCGAACCTAAAGCTCCAATACAAGCATCAGCAGCCACCGCAACAGCAGAACCACCGCTGCTTCCTCCCGGCGCCATCTCCGTATTCCATGGATTTTTTACGGAATAAAAAGCAGAAGTTTCATTGGATGACCCCATGGCGAACTCATCCATGTTGGTTTTTCCAAGAAGCACATATCCCTCTGCCGCCAGCCGACCGGTGACAGTACTCTCGTAAGGGGGAACAAAATCATCCAGCAACGCCGAAGCACAGGTAGTGCGAACACCCTCGGTGCACATGTTATCTTTTACAGCAACCGGAATACCCATAAGCGGGGGCAGATTTTCGACCGGCTGCGAGCGAATTATTTTATCAGCCTCTTCGGCCTGCCTGAAAGCAGTATCACCGGTTACCGTAATATAAGCTCCAAGCCGCTCGTTCAACGATGCTATCCTGCCAAGAACAGACCTCGTCAGTTCAACGGATGATATCTGCCCGTTTCGAATAAGGCTCTGGCATTCACTGATTGTTTTTGTGTAGAGCTCCACATTCCCCTCACACTTCAGCCTCCTGCGCCTGCGGAAGGCTTTCTTCGCCTTCCGGCTTAACACACCGCACAAAGGTTTCGCGGTACAATTCCAGCCCTGTTCCACTTGGGATTAAACGTCCCATGATCACGTTTTCCTTAAGGCCCAAAAGCCAGTCCACCGAGCCACTTATGGCTGCTTCGGTCAGTACTCTAGTTGTTTCCTGGAAGGACGCTGCAGAAATAAAACTGTCTGTCGTGAGCGAAGCCTTGGTTATACCCAGAAGTAATGGCTTACCGATAGCCGGCTTGCCACCCTCCGCCTTAACCTTTGCATTCTCCTCTTCAAAGGCGAAACGATCAACCTGTTCGCCTGCAAGCAGCATTGTATCGCCCGGATCGTCAATGCGGACCTTGCGCATCATCTGCCTGACAATCACTTCTATATGCTTATCGTTTATAGTAACGCCCTGAAGCCGATAGACCTTCTGAACCTCGTTAACAATATATTTCTGAAGCTCATGCGGACCAAGTATGTCAAGTATGCTGTGGGGATTAACAGCGCCATCCATCAACGGCTCTCCAGCCCTCACCCAGTCGTCATGCTGAACAGCCAGATGCTTACCCTTTGGAATAAGGTACTCCCTCAGGTCGTTACCGCCTCTTACGCTGACCTTACGCTGACCCTTTACAAAGCCGCCGACCTCAACGATGCCATCGATCTCGCTGATCACCGCCGCATCCTTTGGTTTGCGCGCCTCAAACAACTCAGCGACCCTGGGAAGACCGCCGGTTATGTCTTTTGTCTTTGTGGTTTCCCTTGGTATCTTTGCAAGAATATCTCCTGGAAGAACATGAGCGCCCCGGTCCACCAGCAGATGCGAGCCGGCAGGCAGAATATAACGGGCAGGCTGCTTTGTTCCGGAGAGTTTTAGTGTTGTCTTGCCATGCTCGTCTTTCAGCGAGATACGTGGCTGCCTGTCGGTAGGATATTCGATAACGAGTTTTCTGACCAAACCTGTAAGTTCATCCGTCTCTTCCTTAACCGTCACACCATCAACAATGTCACCAAGGGCGATTCGGCCGGCGGCTTCGGCGATAATTGGAATGGAGTATGGATCCCACTCAACCAGTTTCTGCCCCACCTTCACCTTGTCTCCCTCTTTCACCTTGAGCCTGGCGCCGTAAACAACAGCATATTTTTCTTTTTCGCGGCCTTTTGCATCCACAACAGCTATGCTGCCGTGCCGGTTCATCGCCACAAGCACACCATCACGGTCCTGGACTGTCTGAAGATCTATAAACTGAATATTCCCGTTATGTTTGGACTCTAGTGTGGTCTGGGCGACAACCTTGGATGCGGTTCCTCCTATATGGAAAGTCCTCATGGTAAGCTGAGTGCCCGGCTCACCAATAGACTGGGCGGCTATTATACCTACAGCCTCTCCAATTCCGACGGTATTGCCCTTGGCCATATCCCTGCCGTAACACTTGATGCACGTACCTCTCCTTGAACGGCAAGTAAGAACAGAGCGTATTTTCACCTTTTCCACACCGGCCTCGACAACCCTGTAAGCCATAGCATCATCCAACAGTGTGTTCTTCTTAACAATAACCTCACCCGTAACAGGATCTTTTATATCCATGAGGGTAACCCTGCCATAAAGGCGGTCCTCAAGAGGTTCTACAATCTCGCCGCCTTCTATAAGAGCGACAACCTCGATTCCTTCCTTGGTTTTGCAGTCCTCTTCCGTGATAATCATATCCTGCGCAACATCCACAAGCCGGCGGGTAAGATAGCCGGAGTTAGCCGTCTTAAGCGCTGTATCGGCCAGACCTTTACGGGCACCGTGTGTTGATATAAAATACTGAAGCGTAGAGAGTCCCTCACGGAAGTTAGCCGTAATCGGAGTTTCTATGATCTCGCCCGACGGCTTGGCCATAAGACCTCTCATGCCGGCCAACTGTCTTATCTGGGCAGCCGAGCCTCTTGCACCTGAGTCGGCCATCATGAAAATACTGTTAAACTCTCTTCTTTCCAGAAGCTCTTCTTTGCTTAAATTCATCTCTTCCTGGTCTTCAGCACCCAGGTTCAACATCATCTCTTCGGCCACAGTTTCGGTCACCTTTGCCCAGATATCGACAATCTTATTGTAACGCTCACCATTGGTTATAAGCCCATCACTGTACTGGTTCGTAACTTCCTGAACCTCGCCTTCAGCTTCCTCTATCAGCCTTGCTTTACTCTTCGGCACATGCATATCATCAATACATATGGATACCCCGGAACGTGTGGCATACTTGAATCCGACCCGTTCTATATTGTCCAGAAGGTTAACAGTGGCCCGCGGTCCCGCCTCCCTAAAGCAGGCATCCACAAGCTTTGCAAGCTCCTTTTTGTTCATGAGCTTGTTAACTGTTGAAAATGGAATTTCCGGTGGAAGAGCTTCAGCAAAAATCACACGTCCAACCGTTGTCTGAACCCGCTGTCCGCCCATTCGCACCTGAACCGCAGCCTGTAAGTCCACCTCTCCTGTTTCGTAGGCGATCCTGGCCTCGGTGGGACCTGAAAATATCATGCCTTCACCCTTGCTGTTTTTCTTCTCTTTTGTGAGGTAGTAGATCCCAAGCACCATATCCTGGGTAGGCACATCGATCGGACGTCCGTTAGCCGGTGATAAAATATTACCCACCGACATCATCAAAACCCTTGCCTCAATCTGCGCCTCTATCGACAGCGGCACATGCACAGCCATCTGGTCACCGTCGAAGTCGGCGTTAAAGGCTGTACAAACAAGCGGATGAAGCCGGATAGCTTTACCCTCAACAAGAACAGGATCGAAGGCCTGTATGCCGAGCCTGTGAAGCGTAGGCGCCCTGTTAAGAAGCACAGGATGCTCGGCTATAACCTCATCCAGCGCGTCCCAGACCTCGGACTCCTCTTTTTCAACTATACGCTTGGCAGCCTTGATCGTCGTGGCAAACCCCTTTTCCTCAAGCACGTTATAGACAAAAGGTTTGAAAAGTTCCAAAGCCATCTTTTTGGGAAGACCACACTGATGCAGCTTAAGCTCCGGTCCGACCACAACAACCGAACGCCCGGAATAGTCGACACGTTTTCCAAGCAGATTCTGCCGGAACCGGCCCTGCTTGCCCTTTATCATGTCAGAGAGTGATTTCAACGATCTCTTCGTGGCCGCCTTCAATACCTTGGTCCGCCTGCCGTTGTCGAACAAGCTGTCTACAGACTCTTGCAGCATACGTTTTTCGTTCCGGATGATTACGCTTGGAGCCTTAAGATCCATCAATCTCTTTAGTCGGTTATTCCTGTTAATAACCCGCCTGTAGAGATCATTTAAGTCAGATGTGGCAAAACGTCCGCCTTCAAGCGGAACCAACGGCCGCAGGTCCGGAGGCAGAACCGGAATTACATCCATGATCATCCATTCAGGTTTATTTCCAGACTTTCTGAAAGCATCCACAACTTTCAAGCGCTTAGCCAGTTTTCTCTTCGCCCCCATAGAGGTGGCCTTATGCATTTCTTCCCTGAGTTCAACAGACAATTTTTCGCAGTCAACCTTACGTAAAAGTTCACGCACCGCATCAGCGCCCATACCGGCTTTGAAATGATCGCCGTAGGCCTGAAGAGCCTCCCTGTACTTATCATATGTCAGAAGTTCCTTTTCTTTAAGCGGGGTATCACCTGGATCAACCACAAGAAAGTTTTCGAAATACAGAACCTTTTCCAGGTGGCTCATGGTCATATCCAAAAGTGTGCCGATACGGCTTGGAACCCCTTTTAAAAACCAGATATGTGCCACTGGTGAAGCCAACTCTATATGCGCAAGGCGTTCGCGGCGCACATTGGAACGAATAACTTCTACGCCGCATTTGTCACAGACCACCCCACGGTGCTTCATACGCTTGTACTTTCCGCAGAGGCATTCCCAGTCCTTTACCGGACCGAAAATCTTTGCGCAGAAGAGCCCGTCACGCTCCGGCTTGAAGGTTCTGTAGTTTATAGTCTCAGGCTTCTTAACTTCGCCGTGACTCATGGCGCGTATCTTCGCCGGAGAACATAGGTTTATCTTTATGCCTTTAAAATCAGTGAGACTCTTTGGTTTCTCAAATAATGAATATATATCGCCAGCCAAGGTCACTCTCCTTTATTTCTTGTTGGATTCAAGCAGCTCCACATCCAGGCAGAGGCTCTGGAGCTCTTTTATAAGCACGTGAAATGATTCCGGAATTCCGGGCTCGAGGTTTACCTCGCCCTTTACTATGGCCTCATACATCTTGGATCGGCCTGCAATGTCATCGCTTTTTACAGTAAGGAACTCCTGAAGTATATGAGAAGCCCCGTAAGCCTCAAGAGCCCAGACCTCCATTTCACCCAGGCGCTGCCCTCCAAATTGGGCCTTGCCTCCAAGAGGCTGCTGTGTAACAAGAGAATACGGGCCGATAGAACGGGCATGCAGCTTGTCGTCCACAAGGTGATGCAGTTTCATTATATAGGTGCAACCGATCGTAGTCGGACGATCAAATGGCTCGCCCGTACGTCCGTCACGAAGCGTAATCTGTCCGTTTACCGGGCGCCCGGCCTCCTTAAGTAAAGACTTGATCTCCTTCTCAGTAGCGCCGTCAAAAACCGGAGTGGCTACATGAATTCCCAGGGTCTTTGCAGCCCAACCGAGATGCGTCTCTAAAATCTGTCCTACATTCATCCTAGAAGGCACGCCTAGGGGATTCAGCACAACATCGACCGGAGTGCCGTCGGGAAGTATGGGCATGTCTTCTTCAGCCATAACCATGGATACCACACCTTTGTTTCCGTGCCGTCCTGCCATCTTGTCTCCAACCTGGATTTTTCTCTTCATGGCAAGGTAAACCTTGACAACCTTAAAAACACCAGGAGAGAGCTCGTCTCCTTTTCTGAGCCGTCCGATTTTTCCGATATAGCGGGCTTCGAGCTTCTGAATTTCGTCCTCGACATCATTTTTAATAAACGTAAGCAGTTCCTGTTCGTCTTCGTCTTCAAGCATGATATCAGAAAGCATGAAATCAGGAATTGAGGCAAGAGCCTTACTTGTGATTTTGGCCCCGGCAGCACAAAGCACCTTTGAACTGTCAGGTTCCACAATCTCTTCAGCCGTCTTTTTACCCTCAATCGCACCCCGCATTCTACGAAACCCGACCCTGCGGATAATATCCGACTCCTCTTCCAGATCCCTGTGCAGGCGTTCGATCTCCTCGGCCTCTATCTGTTTTGTACGTTCATCCTTTTCGACACCCTTTCTGGCAAAGACCTTTACATCGACAACCGTTCCCTCGACTCCAGGGGGAACATAAAGGCAGTTCTCCCTCACCTCCTCAGCCTTTTCGCCGAAGATGGCCCTTAAAAGCCTTTCTTCAGGAGTAAGCGGGGTTTCTCCCTTGGGCGTAACTTTACCCACAAGTATATCGCCCGCCTTCACCTCGGCGCCGCAACGGATAATACCGCTTTCATCCAGGTTTCTGAGCGCCTCCTCAGAGACATTGGGGATATCCCTTGTAATCTCTTCACGGCCCAGCTTAGTCTCTCTGGCGTCTATCTCGAACTGCTCAATATGAATAGATGTATATACGTCTTCCTTCACAAGCCGTTCGCTTAGCAAAATAGCGTCTTCGAAGTTGTAGCCGTTCCATGGCATAAAAGCCACAATTACATTTTTACCAAGCGCAAGCTCCCCCAATTCGGAACACGGTCCGTCTGCCAAGACCTGTCCCTCTACAACGCGATCTCCCCTTGAAACGATCGGCTTCTGAGTAATACAGGTGCTCTGGTTTGACCGGTGAAACTTAACCAGCTTATATATATCAACACCTTCATCAGCCTCATCCGCCTGGACAACAATCCTGGTGGCATCCACAGACTCGACAGTACCGGACTTACGAGCACAGACCACCACGCCAGAATCACGCGCCGCATTGTATTCCATACCGGTTCCCACCACAGGCGCTTCGGATTTAAGAAGCGGCACGGCTTGGCGCTGCATATTCGAGCCCATCAAGGCACGGTTTGCGTCATCGTTTTCCAGAAACGGGATTAAGGAGGTAGAAACACTGACAATCTGCTTTGGAGAAACATCCATATAACGCACACGATCCGGCGAAACCATCTGGAAATCACCGCCGACTCTGATAGAAACGCTATTGCCAAGGAGGCGCCCATCCTCATCAACAGGCGTGTTGGCCTGAGCTATGATCGCATTTTCGCCCTCGATAGCTGAAAGATACACGATTTCTCCAGTAATCCTTCCGTCTTTAACCACGCGGTAAGGCGCCTCTATGAAACCGTATTCGTTAACTCTGCCATAAGCGGCCAGAGAAGTTATAAGTCCGATGTTCGGTCCCTCCGGTGTCTCGATCGGACATATACGGCCATAATGTGTGGGGTGCACGTCCCGAACTTCGAAGCCTGCACGCTCACGCGTAAGTCCGCCCGGTCCAAGCGCTGAAAGACGCCTCTTATGCGTAATCTCGGACAAAGGGTTCGTTTGATCCATAAACTGCGATAACTGGCTGGAACCGAAGAATTCCTTTACAGCAGCCATAACAGGTTTTGCATTTATAATATCGTGTGGCATTGCGCTTTCAAGGTCAGCAAGACTCATCTTCTCTTTTATAGCGCGCTCCATCCTTACAAGGCCTATACGAAACTGGTTCTCCAGAAGCTCGCCAACCGCCCTTACACGGCGGTTGCCAAGGTGATCGATGTCGTCCACCTCACCACGCCCAACCCGGAGATCCATTATGTATTTAACTATGGCCACCAGGTCTTCGGTTGTAACCACCCGCGTCTCAAGCGGCACTTTAAGTCCCAATCTTTTGTTAAGCTTCAACCGACCCACCGGCGAAAGATCGTATCGTTTTGGATCAAAGAAAAGACCATGGAAGATCTTTTGTGCCGCCTCAAGAGTAGGAGGCTCTCCCGGACGAAGCTTGCGATATATTTCCATCACAGCCTCTTCCTTGTTTGTTGTGTTGTCGGCCAGCAGCGTGTCACGGAAAGAAGGAAGGTAACGAACCTGATCTATGTAGAGAAGAGTCAACTCCTTGATTCCCGCATCAAGTATCGTCTTGAATACGTGCTCGGTGATCTCTTCGTTGCTTTCAAGAAGCACCTCGCCGGTCTCCGGAACAATAATATCAAACAGAGTAATGCGTCCGATGATATCGGAATGCGTACATGGAATTTCGCACAACCCGGCCTCTTTCATCTTTCGCATGCTGCCCTTGGTAATGCGTCCGCCTTCCTTTACAAAAACAGTTTTTCCCTTCTGAATTGCAACAGGCGATTTGGTGCCCATCAAAATATCACTTAACTCACGAACAAAGCTGTCCCCTTTTACCCGCTGAATTTTCTCTGTGGGGTAAAACATCTGGAGAAGCTCAAGATTCGTAAATCCAAGAGCCTTAAGAAGAATTGTGGCCGGGAGTTTTCTCTTCCGATCGATCCGGGCATTCAGAATATCCTTGGCATCGAACTCCAGATCAAGCCATGAGCCACGTGCCGGAATTATTCTGGCGGTATGCAAGGCTCTGCCGCTTGTATGAACCCGTGTTTTATCAAGTCCAAAAAAGACACCTGGAGACCGGTGCAACTGGCTAACAACAACACGTTCAGTCCCATTAATAACAAAGGTTCCTGTCTCGGTCATAAGCGGAAGTTCGCCTATGTAGACCTCCTGTTCACGCGAGTCTTTCAGACGACGCTGCTGGCCGGTCTTTTCCCAGAGGTTCAGACGGACCCTGATCTTTAAAGGCGCGGCAAAGCTTATTCCCTTATCCAGGCACTCGCGCACATCCGCTTTGGGATTACCAATGTTATATTCGATATACTCGATGGATGCCGTTTCGTTATAGTCCGTAATCGGGAAAACACTGTTAAACGCCGCCTGCAGCCCCCGGTCCAGGCGCTCCCCGGAAGAAGCAAACACCTGAAGAAATGCATCAAAAGAACGCTTTTGTATCTCGGTTAGATTAGGGACATCCAGAACCGTCTTAATTTTCCCGAAGTTTTTTCTCTCTCTAACACACTGTGCCATTATTTCTCCTCAAACTAAAAATGTGCGTTATAACGTTAAAACCATAACCTCTTTACTTTACCTCAACACCAGCTCCCTGCTCTTCAAGCTTGGCCTTAATTTCATCAGCTTCCTCTTTTGTAACACCGGTCTTAACCTCTTTAGGAGCATTGTCAACCACCTCTTTGGCCTCTTTCAGGCCGAGTCCGGTTAGTTCTCTGACCACCTTTATGACCTGAATTTTCTTATCTCCCACCGATGTAAGCACCACATCAAAGCTGGTCTTTTCCTCGGCTGCAGCAGAAGCATCGCCTGCCGCGGCTCCAGGCGCAGCAGCAACAGCCACCGGCGCAGCTGCCGTCACTCCATAGCGATCCTCGAACTCTTTTATGAACTCCGACATTTCGAGAATAGTCATACTATCTATAAATTGAAAAACCTCATCCTTTGTTACAGCCATCTTTAAAACCTCCTTAAAACGATATTATTAAAATTGAATTGTTTTTGAATCTTCACTAACGACATACAGAACTATTACATAAAAGATGCTACTAGGCCGCCTTCTGGGCTTTCAGAGCTTCCAGGGCATAGGCAAACCTTGTAACAGTATTGGCCATAAGTCCGGCAAGCTTTTGTGCTGGAGCCTGCATTGCGCCGGCAAGCTTGCCAAGAAGAACATCTCGTCCAGGCAGTAAGGCAACGGCTTTTAGTTGATCGAAGCTACAGATTTCACCCTCGATCACACCCATTCGGACCTTGAACTGATCTTCCTTGGATTTCGCATAGTCAAGAACCGTCTTGGACAGTACTACCGGATCATCATAACCCAAAGCAACTGCGACCTGACCAGTGAGACTCTCCTTTATCAAAGCCGTTGGTGTATCTTCAAGAGCTTTGCGAGCCAGGGTGTTTTTTACAACCCGGAAGTCCAGGTTGGATTTATTGAACAAAACCCTGAGTTCAGTAAGATCCTCAACGGTAAGCCCGTTGTATTCGGCCACAACAGCGCCTTTGGCCCGCGTAAATCGATCCTTCAGGTCTGCTATAATTTCTGCTTTTTCTGCTTTAGTCTTCAGAGCACTCCCCCCTTTCCAGGGCAGAGACAAAAAACGGATTGAACAGGTTCGAATCGGCTCCAAAACGAACCAAAAACCTATCTCTTTCAACCAGTCTCAACAGGCTCGGGAAATTACCCGGTTTAAGAGTCTTTTTCATCAAAGGGGCTAAAAAAACCATAGACTCGCCCGTGGTCTCTGACCAGCATTTTAAGCCGAAAAAACCGGCTTTCAAAAATCCGGCAAAGCCGGTATAAATTGACAAACTACGATCCAGCTATTTTTGCTATTTTGAACAAGCACAAAAGTATATACTACTTTCCAAGTTGCGTAACCAACTGATTATAATCCAGTCGGATTCCAGGCCCCATGGTGGATGACAGGCTGGCTTTTTTGAGGTACCTGCCCTTGGAGCTGGCCGGTTTGGCCTTAAGTATTGCATTTATAACCGTTTCGGCATTTTCCAGCAGCTGCTTTGCCTCAAAAGAGAGCTTTCCTACGGGAACATGTACAATTCCAGCCTTCTCAACCCTGTATTCAACTTTACCGGCCTTTATCTCGCTAACCGCCTTGCCCACATCGAATGTGACGGTTCCAAGCTTCGGGTTTGGCATAAGTCCGCGCGGCCCCAATATCTTTCCTAGACGACCAACCATTCCCATAAGATCGGGCGTGGCAACAGCACTGTCGAAGTCAAGCCATCCTTTCTGGATTTTATCAACAAGATCATCCGCGCCCACAAAATCAGCGCCTGCTGCAAGGGCCTCCTTCTCCTTATCCCCCTTTGCAAACACGACAACCCTGGCAACCTTTCCAGTGCCATGGGGCAGGGACACTGTTCCACGTACCATCTGGTCTGCCTTGCGCGGGTCCACCCCCAGGTTCATAGCCAGCTCAACCGTTTCGTCAAAGGCCGCCCAACCAGAATCTTTTACAACGTTTAAGGCTTCCTCAAGAGAGTATAATTTATCACGATCAACCTTCTCTCTGGCAGCATCATATTTTTTTCCCATTACAACATCTCCTTAAAAGTCGGTTCTTCTGTATAAGATCAATCTACTACATCTATTCCCATGCTACGCGCAGTTCCTGCAATGACTTTCTCAGCACTGTCAAGGTCATAAGCATTAAGATCAGGAAGCTTGGTCTCGGCTATTTCACGAACCTGGACAGATGTAATCTTTCCGACCTTGTCCCTATTAGGAACAGGAGACCCCTTAATAACACCGGCAGCCTTTTTAATCAATTGTGAGGCAGGTGGTGTCTTGGTTATAAACGAGAATGTCCGATCCTTATAGATGCTTAGAACAACCGGCACGATTGTATCGCCAAGCGCCTGGGTTTTAGCATTAAACTGCTTGCAAAAATCCATTATATTAATACCGTGTGGACCAAGAGCCGGCCCGACAGGAGGCGCCGGATTTGCCTTGCCGGCCTCAATCTGAAGTTTTACCTGCGCTTGAATTTCTTTTGTAGCCATACTTTATAGAGAACCTCCATACGATCCAACTATATACTAATATAGTTGGATAATTAGTTTAAACTCCTACGATTCTTTTTCAACCTGGTAAAAATCCAGCTCTACCGGCGTCTGCCGGCCGAAAATGCTGACCATTACTTTTAACTTTCCGTGCTCTGCATCAACTTCTTCCACATTACCGGTAAAATTAGCAAACGGTCCATCCGTAATACGTACACTCTCGCTTCTTTGGTACTGGGCGTTTATACGCTCCCGCGGGCCCGTCTCCATCTGCTTAACAACCATTTCCACCTCCTCTTCAGGAAGTGGAGCCGGATTAGCACCACCTATAAAACCAGTAACCCTTGGAATGCTTTTTACAAGATGCCAGGTTGTATCGTTTAAATCCATCTGCACAAGTATGTAGCCTGGATAAAACTGACGATCGGCTTCATGTCTTTTCCCTGCACGCATTTCTATCACACGCTCTTTGGGAATCAGAACCTGCGCAAGCTGATCCTGAAGTCCAAGGCGCTCGATTTTTTCCATTATGGCTTGCTTTACCTTATCTTCAAATCCGGAGTAAGTGTGTACAATATACCAATCCACAGAGTATACCTACCTTATAGCCATTCCAACCAGCTTTGAAAGTCCGAGATCTACAACGCCGAGTATACAGGCAAGCGCAACCGTGGTGATAATCACAACCCAGGTTGAACCAAGCACCTCGTCCTTGGTTGGAAAAACAACTTTTTTTAGTTCAATCTTCACTTCGCGGAAAAATGTCTTGATCTTCTCAAACATATAAACTCCCTAACACGGCTTTCACTCTACTTTTTACAGTGATCATGCAGGCAATAAATTCTTACTATTCCAAAAAACTCTGATAAAAGAGAACATATCGACCTGCTGTAATAAAAAATGCCTTAAATGGCAGGCCAGGAGGGATTCGAACCCCCAGCCCCCGGATTTGGAGTCCGACGCTCTACCGTTAGAGCTACTGGCCTGCATACATTCATCTGGCCGTTAACACCTGTAATACAGCAAGAAGACCTTGTATTATTTATGGTTTGGTTTCCTTATGGGAAGTATGTCTGCGGCATCGGCTGCAGTACTTCTTGAGATTTAACTTATCGGTAGTGTTCCTCTTGTTTTTTCTCGTAGAGTAGTTGCGCTCTTTACAATCAGTGCATTGCAACAAAATGATATCCCTCATATTTTCTCAAGCTCCCCTTCCATCTCTCTCCGCTTATTTAAACCATGCTTATAAATAACCGTAAATATTATTCTATCACCTCGGTAACGACGCCTGCGCCGACCGTATGTCCGCCTTCGCGGATCGCAAAACGAAGCTCTTTCTCCATAGCAATAGGGGCCATTAACTCAACGGTTATAGCTATGTTATCACCAGGCA
>JALUUO010000095.1:22500-28220 GCA_027021335.1 Nitrospirota bacterium | reverse complement strand
AATATGAGATACAAACCAGAGTAAGTAGAGGATGTTTAGTGGAGGTATCCCCCTACGGTATCTATAGTCTTGTAGGGTGCGATACCTGCGTGTCTGTTCTGGTATAGAAAAACCGAAGCAAGGCCGGTTTGTTGATTTATTTATTAATTTGAAGGTTGACCCAAAAGCGCCATGGTTAGTTCGGAGTCAGTCACTTCATCAAGAACTTCCTTTATGATGGCACCTATCAAATCAATATCTTCCAGTGTAAATGTAATAGGTAACCTTAAATCACATGCACAAGAAATAATTTCTGCCGTGTTTTTCATGTCTGGCATTTCATCAAATGAATATTGCCAGTTACGAAAATCGCGTGCGTTATCGGCAATACCAAAGACCTGGATCTTTACACCTTTCTCAGCAGAGCGTTTAACAAAATCATTAATCTTATCTTCATCCAAACCGACAAGATTAAACTGTAAGCTGTCGCCCACGTGTTCAGCATTGTTTATAGGTTCAGGTATGTGAATATAATTAATATCAGATAAGATGGTTATTAATCGGTCATGCTTTTCTTTGTAGGAGTTTATTCTTTCATCAATCAGCTCAATCTGCGGGCGTAGTACTGCTGCTGTAAGATTGCTCATACGTAAGCTAAAGTTAGGAACATAAAGTTTTATGTCCTCAAACAGGTCATCATCTTTGGGGCGTGATAAATGTTTCTTGTAAAGCTGTTCATAAGAACCAGCCGCAAGTATACAATAGGCGGCCAACTGTTCATCATTTGTTGCAATAAATCCACCTTCGCCTGAATTTAGTATTTTATGGCTTTGAGTGCTATAGCAGGCGATATCACTATGATGGCCGACAAAGTTATTTTTCTCGTTATCTTCGCTGTTCCAGCGTTTTCCAAGGCCGTGAGCACAATCTTCAATTAATTTTATGCCGTATTCGTCGCACAAAGTCTTGATTTTATCTAAATCGGAAATGTGACCTCGCATGTGAGATAAGATGAAATATTTTACATCGGGTTGCTGCTTAATCTGTTCTTTGAAATGTTCAAGATCGATTACGTATTGATTATTACACTCAATATAAACCGGAATAGCATTGGCATGGACAATACTGCTAGGTACTGCGGTAAAAGTGAACGCGTTGGTAAATACCTTGTCGTTTGGCTGAACGCCCATAGCTTTGAGTGCAATGAACATGGCGCTGCCACAGGAATTTACTGCAACAACATATTTATGTCCTGTGTATTGACTAAAAGCCCGTTCTAGTCTGGATACTTCACTTTCATTATGTGTAATAGTATGTTTGTCGTTGGTACCACCATTAATGTATCCATAACGAAAAAGCATACCATTTTTCATTAGGCGAACCGCGTTATTGATTCCTTTGGAGGGAATGGGGTTGGGATCATCAAAACTTTTAGTGAATTTCATTAAATAAAACCAAGATAGTGTATAAAGTGTTTAATATTATAGCACAGAGTATGGGGGTAATGGGAAAGCCAAAGGCTCAGGTATTCTCTTCCATTTCCCATATCCCGCTGGGGCAGATTCCGGCGCAAAACCCGCATCCTATGCATTTATTGTGATCGACCACGTATTCGAAGCTTCCGCCGGCTCCCTCTATACGGCTTATAGCTCCCCAGTAGCAGGTGGCCTCGCACATGTGACAATCGCGGCAGTACCCGCACGACATGCATTTATTTGCTTCTTCTTCGACAGAGAAATCTTTTAATTTGTATGCTTCGTAATAGGCGGTTTTGATTTTTTCATAAGGAATTACCGTTTGAACTTCAGACATATAGTCATAGTTCATAAGTTGTGCATGAATCACCTCTGCCGTAATTCGGCCTGCGCCTATGGCGTGAGTAACCAACCCTGGTTTTGTAGCGTCTCCGATAGCAAATACCTTGACGTCGGATGTCTGACCGAGGTCGTTCACCACTATATACCCTCGTTCCAACTGTATGTCTGCTGGCAGAAAGTCTAGAACAGGTGACTCACCTATAGAGATGATGACAGTATCAGCATCAAGTGAGCTACCGTCTTTGAAGTGAATTTTCTTCTTCTTTTTATCATAGCTTTCGGTGATTTTGGGATATAGTATTTTTGTGCCCTTGGAGCTTGCCATCTCCAGCTCTTTGCCGAAAGCCGCAGGAGGCTGGATATCGACGGCTGTTACTTTTTTAGCGCCTAGGGCCCAGGCCTGACAGGCTATGTCCATGCCGACATTGCCGGCTCCGATGACTACAATATTTTGGCCGGTAAGGTCCATTGGATAGCCAAAGTTCACACCTTTTAGGAATTCTATTCCGGCAACAACGTCTTCATGACCCGGAAATGGGATAACTCTTGGTTTATGAGCGCCCACGGCAACCACAACTATGTCGGAATTTTTGTAGAGTTTCGAAAAGAGTTTTTTGGTGACTCTGGTTTTTGTATGTATCTCTATGCCCACTTCCTTAAGGCGTGAGATTTCCTTATCAAGCACCTCCTGGGGCAGGCGTTCGTGAGGAATGCACATCTTGATTTTTCCGCCTATTTTTTCTGCGGCCTCGTACAAATCCACCTGATGACCACTTAAGGCCAGCTTCCAGGCAGCCGAGAGGCCGGCCGGCCCTCCGCCTATGATCGCAATTTTTCGGCCTGTCGGCCGGTTTTTTTCAGGAACCGGAATTTCAAGGCTGAGCATTCCCAAATTCTTGATATCGAGCGGTTTGTCTAAACTTCCGCGGGTACATGCGTCCATGCAGAGATTGGGGCATATCTGTCCGCATACAGTGGCCGGAAATGGGCTGTACTCCAGGACAAGAGCCAAGGCGTCTTCAACCCGGTTCTGGCGTACAAGGCTTAGCCGTTTGTGCGAGGGGATTCTCGACGGACAAGATCCTGCGCAAGGCGGAAGAAATTTTTCATTGTTCCAGACAGGCCGGTTTCTTCGATCGTCCCCTGTTGTGATATAAGGCAGTAAAGTGGGGGGATGGTCCAGATAGAGGCTGAAAATGCCGCCTCTGCCTACCTCGGGTTCCCATACGGATTTGCGGAACTCATCTATGCTTAGCTGTTTTTGGCCTTTTCTGGCTGCCTTTTCAGCCGGTGTATATGCGATAATTTTTTTCCAGTCATCTCTGGAATTTGTCAGTTTTTCCAGTAAATCTACTCTGTCGACAGACTTTAGAAAAGGCTTGATATTTTTTGTGAGCCACTGCCAGTCGGCATCTGACAGTTCAATAACCTTTACGTCTGCTGTGCTGTAGTCCTGGATTGGTCCCTTGAAATAAATAGTGCCGCCCACCATTCCTACGCAGGGCCGGTAGCCCAGGATATTGTCTGGATTACGGGGATTGACGCCGCAGACAACTGCAATGCCTCCGGCTTTAAACTCGGCAAAGGAGTCGCCCACATCTCTTAGGTACCAAGATTGAAGAGGTTCGAACCTTGGGTTGAATTTCGTCATGGTGTCACATCTGGCGCCGCCGCCGCCCTGCACATAAAGAATGCCTTGTGCGCCGGCGTTATGGGCTCCATTTGTGACATCGCCAAGCACCGTGATTTTTGCGCCGCAGTTGATCCATCCTACATCATCCGAGGCATTGCCCTTAACCACTATTTCAGTTCCCTGCATCCCCATGCAGCCTAGTCGCTGTCCTGCAGAGCCTTCAACCGTGAAACGAATCCTCTCGCCAAGCGGCCAGAGCCGTCCGCCTATACCGTGCTGGCCGTCGGCAACTACCGTCAGTTTTCTCGCCCCCTCTGCCACGGCCTTCTGGATCTGTTCTTCCAGCAGGCGTGACGATACACGTTTGCCAGCCGTATTACCGGAAATGGTTACACTCTTTTTGACTTTTACATTTTTTTTATTCGGTTTTTTACTGTTTTTATTTTTCATTTTCGTTTTCATGTCCTGCATTTTTTTCTTACTAGCAGGCATAGCTTATCTTCAATCGCTCGGCAATGGCTTGGTTGCTTACCGAAAGGCCATCGGACATACCTATGGGAAGTTCTGTGGAACGGCCAAGAGGCGCAAATATTTTCTTAAGTTCTATATTAGCCGTGCGAAAAACATCCACGACGCGCTGTGCAACCATATCCGGATCGAGCCTGCGATAGAGACGCGGGTCCTGAGTGGTGATGCCGCGAGGACATCGTCCGGTGTTGCAAAGATTGCAACGGTTGTACTCGTCACCAAGGCAGTTTGCGGCTGCCTGCATTATGTATTTACCTATATCCACGGCCGAAGCGCCTAGCATTATCATTGCTGCTGTGTTTGCAGCCAGATTACCGTTTTTGCCCATGCCTCCGGCCGCGATAAGCGGTAGTTCGTTCTGCTTGCCTTGTTTGACCAAATCCAGGTAGCAGTCTCGAATGTTTGAAGCTATGGGATGCCCCATCTTATCCATAGAAACATTATAGGCCGCGCCGGTTCCCCCATCTTCACCGTCTATGCAGAGTGCTGCGGCATAAGGGTTTCGGGCGAGGTTGTTCAATACGGCCTGAGCGGTTTTTGTGCCTGAGATCTTCGGGTAGACAGGTACGCGGAAACCCCATGCCATCGACATGGCCTGGATCATCTTGGCCACGGCTTCTTCAATAGAGTACTTTGTCTGGTGGGTCGGGGGTGACGCCAGGTCGACAAACTGGGGCACACCACGAATCTCAGAGATGAGTTTCAGTACTTTATAAGCCATAAGCAGACCGCCATCGCCCGGTTTTGCTCCCTGTCCGTACTTGATTTCGATAGCCGCAGGGTCTTCTTTCATCTCCGGAATTGCATGGACTATTTCATCCCATCCGAAATAGCCCGAAGCTATCTGCAGTATGAAATATTTTGCGAAACGAGACTTAAGAAGGCTGGGCGGAATGCCTCCTTCACCTGTGCACATTACCACGGGCAGCCCCTCTACTTCATTTAAATAAGCTACTGCCATGGCAAGTCCGTCCCACATATGAGGAGAGAGTGCGCCTATAGACATGCCTCCGATTCTTATCGGAAAAATTTCTCTTACAGGAGGGATGAATGTTCCCTCAATCTTAACCAGTTTCCCCTTTTTTACACGTAAGGGCAGCTTTTCAGGAGGCAGGTTTCGTCCCAGCAGTGTTCGTATATTAAACTCGTGTCTGCCCGCATCAAGAGCCGGGTCGGTAAGCATTGATATTCTTGTGAATTTGAGCTGATCAACAGTGGAGGGAGATGGGTCGTTTCTGCGTCCGCCACGCCTGTAAGGAGCACCTGACTTGTTTTTGTAGAACAAAAATCTGTGATGGCTGTTATAGCGTGGTGTTATTGCTTCGGTCGGACAGACCATAGCGCATGTGCCGCAGCCTGTGCAATAGCGGTCGATGTCCTGTACCTGAACGACCACCTGGCTGGTGACCCTTTGGACTGCCGGTGTAGGACCTCCTCCCTCTGATCGTACGACTCTTCTTGTATGTACCGTAGGTTCGATAGCTTTTACTGGGCAGACGGCAGTACAACGTCCGCACCGGGTGCATCGGTCTTCCCTCCAATTGATAGTGTAGGGGAAGTCCTGTAGCGTAAGATCGTAATTGTTGTCTAGTGTTGCAGCTGGTTCCATACCGTTATCTCCTCGGCGTTGGGCGTAACGATTACCATGTCATATTTCATTGGATAAATATCTTCGGACTGGTTTCGCTCCGGAATAGCCCTGTTTACTCCGCATTCTTCCGACATTAAAGCATACCTGCCTCTTACTCCTCCTACAGCGCCGG
>JALUUO010000095.1:0-20000 GCA_027021335.1 Nitrospirota bacterium | reverse complement strand
CATCATGGCCTTTATGCCCAGGGCTACACACGTGCTACAATGGGCGCTACAAAGGGTTGCGAGACCGCGAGGTTTAGCCAATCCCATAAAATCGCTCTCAGTTGGGATCGGAGTCTGCAATTCGACTCCGTGAACGTGGAATCTCTAGTAATCGCGGATCAGCACGCCGCGGTGAATACGTTCCCGGGCCTTGTACACACCGCCCGTCACACCACGAAAGTCTGTTGTACCCGAAGTGGGTGAGCTAACCTGCAAAGGAGGCAGCCTCCGAAGGTATGGCCGATAATTGGGGTGAAGTCGTAACAAGGTAGCCGTAGGGGAACCTGCGGCTGGATCACCTCCTTTCTAAGGATGTTTTTAATGTTGTAAAATTGACCCACATCTGGCTTTTTTGTTGAATCGCGGGGGCATTGCCCCCCGCGATGTTGTTCTTTGACAAGTGAAGGGAATATAAGTTTAGTTTAGGTTTAATTGAGAGTAGGTCAAGGAAGTAAGGGCGTACGATGGATGCCTTGGCATCAGGAAGCGATGAAGGACGTGGCCACCTGCGAAAAGCCTCGGGGAGGAGTAAGCATCCTATGATCCGGGGATATCCGAATGGGGAAACCCGGTCCCGGTAAAGCGGGATCATCCGTGTCTATAGTGATACGGAAGCGAACCCGGGGAAGTGAAACATCTCAGTACCCGGAGGAAAAGAAATCAAAAGAGATTCCCCTAGTAGCGGCGAGCGGACGGGGAATAGCCCAAACCAGCACTTCGGTGCTGGGGTTGTAGGACCCATCCGGTTTAGAGCCATGGGACCTGAATCCATAGCTAAATGGCCTGGGAAGGCCGGCCGTAGAAGGTGAAAGCCCTGTAGGCGAAATGGACGAAGGCTCAGATGGGCACCTGAGTACCACGGGACACGTGTTATCCTGTGGGAATCTGGGGGGACCACCCTCCAAGGCTAAATATTACCTGATGACCGATAGTGAACCAGTACCGTGAGGGAAAGGCGAAAAGAACCCCAGTGAGGGGAGTGAAATAGAACCTGAAATCGTATGCCTATAAGCAGTCAAAGCGCTATGCCTCGTAAGGGGAATGCGTGATGGCGTGCCTTTTGTTTAATGAGCTGGCGAGTTACGTCATTGTGGCAAGGTTAAGTGCTTTAAGGCATGGAGCCGTAGCGAAAGCGAGTCTGAATAGGGCGCATTAGTCGCAGTGAGTAGACCCGAAGCCGGGTGATCTACCCATGGGCAGGTTGAAGGTGGAGTAAGATCCACTGGAGGACCGAACCGTTGTCTGTTGCAAAAGGCTCGGATGACCTGTGGGTAGGGGTGAAAGGCCAATCAAACCCGGTGATAGCTGGTTCTCCCCGAAAGCTATTTAGGTAGCGCCTCGAATGTTTCTTGCGGGAGGTAGAGCACTGGATGGGCTAGGGCTGCGCAAGCGGTACCAAACCCAACCAAACTCCGAATTCCTGTAAGTTAAGTTCGGGAGACAGTCCGCGGGTGCTAAGATCCGCGGTCGAGAGGGAAACAACCCAGACCATCAGCTAAGGTCCCTAAGGTGGGCTGAGTGGGAAAGGATGTGGGGTTGCCGAGACAGCCAGGAGGTTGGCTTAGAAGCAGCCATCCTTTAAAGAAAGCGTAATAGCTCACTGGTCAAGCGGCCCTGTGCCGAAAATTCAACGGGGCTAAGTCCACCACCGAAGCTATGGGTATCAGAGGGCGGAACTTAGATGACAGGCTCCACGATGAGCAAGGAAGAGTTGAGTATTTTGTTCTTGTGGTGTCTGCTGTCGTCTAAAGTCTGTCCTCTGGTGCGGTAGGGGAGCATTCCGCTAACCGATGAAGGTGTACCGTGAGGAGCGCTGGAGGAGGCGGAAGAGATGATGTCAGCACAAGTAGCGTAAAGGCTGGTGAAAAACCAGTCCGCCGAAAGTCTAAGGTTTCCTGGGGAAGGTTAATCCGCCCAGGGTTAGTCGGTCCTAAGCCGAGGCCGCAAGGAGTAGGCGATGGATAACAGGTTAATATTCCTGTACCATCTGTATGGCGTTTGACTGAAGGGGCAAGCAGGAGGATAGGCTCAGCCGGGCGTTGGTTGTCCCGGTCCAAGCTTCAAGGGGGGCGATTAGGCAAATCCGGTCGCTGTTAACTCTGAGGAGTGACGGGGAGTCCGTAAGGACGAACTGGCTGATTTCAAGCTGCCTAGAAAAACCTCGTAGGAAGTCATGTGGATGACCGTACCGCAAACCGACACAGGTAGACAGGGAGAGAATCCCAAGGCGATCGAGAGAACTCTCGCAAAGGAACTCGGCAAATTGACCCCGTAACTTTGGGAAAAGGGGTGCCCCGTTAGGGTGTAACAGCCCGAGGGGGTAGCATCAAAGCGGCTCAGGCGACTGTTTACCAAAAACACAGGTGCCTGCAAACTCGTAAGAGGAAGTATAGGCACTGACACCTGCCCGGTGCCGGAAGGTTAACAGGAGGGGTTATTCCACTTCGGTGGGAGAAGCTCTGAATCGAAGCCCCGGTAAACGGCGGCCGTAACTATAACGGTCCTAAGGTAGCGAAATTCCTTGTCGGGTAAGTTCCGACCTGCACGAATGGTGTAACGATCTGAGCACTGTCTCTGCGAGAGACTCGGCGAACTTGAGATACCGGTGAAGACGCCGGTTACCTGCAGCAAGACGGAAAGACCCCGTGAACCTTTACTATAGCTTGGCATTGGATTTTGGTCATGCATGTGTAGGATAGGTGGGAGGCGTTGAAACTTTGCCGCCAGGTGGAGTGGAGCCAACCTTGAAATACCACCCTTGTATCACTGAGATTCTAACCGACTTCTTAATCCGGAAGCGGGACAATGTCTGGCGGGTAGTTTGACTGGGGCGGTCGCCTCCTAAATAGTAACGGAGGCGTTCAAAGGTTCCCTCAGGCTGGTCGGAAATCAGCCGCTGAGTGCAAAGGCATAAGGGAGCTTGACTGTAAGACCGACGGGTCGAGCAGGTACGAAAGTAGGACTTAGTGATCCGGTGGTTCTTTGTGGGAGGGCCATCGCTCAACGGATAAAAGGTACTCCGGGGATAACAGGCTGATCACGCCCAAGAGTTCACATCGACGGCGTGGTTTGGCACCTCGATGTCGGCTCATCGCATCCTGGGGCTGAAGTCGGTC
Source organism: Nitrospirota bacterium (assembly GCA_027021335.1). GTDB lineage: Bacteria > Nitrospirota > Thermodesulfovibrionia > SZUA-242 > SZUA-242 > JALUUO01. The sequence goes on along the minus strand of JALUUO010000095.1, from coordinate 16,845 downwards.
CCAAGGGTTGGGCTGTTCGCCCATTAAAGCGGTACGCGAGCTGGGTTCAGAACGTCGTGAGACAGTTCGGTCCCTATCTGCTGTAGGCGTTGGAGATTTGAGAGGAGCTGTTCCTAGTACGAGAGGACCGGAATGGACGAACCTCTGGTGTGCCAGTTGTTCTGCCAAGGGCAACGCTGGGTAGCTATGTTCGGCACGGATAACCGCTGAAAGCATCTAAGCGGGAAGCCAACCTCAAGATGAGATCTCCCTTCCGACGCTCAACCATTATGGTAAAATTTTAGAAGTTTTGCCGTGTTGGTTGAGCGTCGGACTGAAGGTCCGTGGAAGACTACCACGTTGATAGGCTGGGTGTGTAAGTGGAGCAATCCATTCAGCTAACCAGTACTAATTGACCGTGAGCCTTGACCTACTCTCAATAAACCCTAAACTCTAACCAAATTTAATTCCCTTCTGCATATTCACCCAAAGAGATGTTGTCAGAGAAGCAAGAAGAAACGGTCTGTAAAAGCGATTTGGATAATTAAGCGGAACTTGTTAATAGGGATAAAATTAACTCAATATTGGATAAAACCCACTTGCAAGTGGGTTTTTTTTGTGATATTAATGTTGGATAAGGATAAAAATAGTGGTTAAGACTGAAGATACACAAGAGATTTCCAAAGGTTCAATAGCCATGAGAGACGAGCATATTTTCGAGGAACTTATTGAGATAGGCAAGCGTCGTGGAGTTCTTACGTACGATGAAATCAATGAAGCGCTGCCTTCCGAGTTTTACTCGCCTAGCGAGCTTGAAGATCTCATGGATCTTCTTACCGATCTTGGTGTAAAGATTGTCGAAGATTCTGGAGCTAACGGTTTTGGGGATGAGGGCGAGATTGCGGTGGAGCAGCCTGAGAAGACAGAAGATCTTGTTCAGGCCTACTTTCACTCCATGGGTAATATTTCGATTTTAACCAAGGATGAAGAGGGTGATCTCGCAAGAAAACTTGAAGCTGGAAAAGCAATAATTGCAAAGACGGTTATGATGTTTCCTGTTACACGGGAGCTGGAGAAAAGGCTTGCTCTTGAGGGGGAGGAGAACAATCATACCGAAGAGGAGAATCACGCGGCTGTGATAAAACAGGTTGTTTGGATGCTGCGTGAGAATATACAAAGAATAAGGGCTTGTGAGCGGAGGATGGGCTCTCGTATCAAAACTCTTAAAGATTTTAAGGTTTATGTGAAAGAGAGAAAAAACAAAAATGCTCGAAACGCAGCTGAATTGGAAGTTGTTGCCAGGGAAATAGGGAAGGAATTTAAAGAAATTGAAGCACAGATGGGCCTTAAGATTGCGGAGATTAAGAACCTCTGGGATAGGGTATTCAAGGCCGAAGCATTGATGTCTGAGGCAAAAAATGAGCTCATTACTCGCAACCTTCGTCTCGTTGTAAATATTGCCAAAAACTATGTAGGACGTGGATTGCCGCTTCTTGATTTAATACAGGAAGGTAACATAGGTCTTATGAAGGCTGTGGATAAGTTCAAGCATGAGAAGGGATTCAAATTTTCCACATATGCTACTTGGTGGATACGCCAGGCAATAACCAGGGCGCTTATTGATCAGACAAAAACCATAAGAGTTCCTGTACACATGATGGAGTTCTATAATCGTGTTACAAAGGCCTCCAGGGAACTTACCCAGGCACTGGGGCGTGAGCCTGGGAATGTTGAGATTGCTAAAAAACTGCGTGTGCCGACTAAAAAAGTTGAAGAAGTTTATCGTGCTATACAGGATCCCATAGCTTTGCAGACACCTGTTGGTGATGAAGACACAGAACTCGAAGACTTTATTGGTGATAAAAACAGTCCATCTCCATATGCCGAGGCGGAAAAGTACGAGGCATCCGAGCACATACAAGGAGTCTTACGTACACTTACACCAAAAGAAGAGAAGGTCATACGTATGCGCTTTGGAGTTGGTGCGGAGCGAGACCATACACTTGAAGAGGTTGGCCGGCACCTCTCAATAACCAGAGAGAGAGTACGCCAGATAGAGGCCAAGGCTTTACGGAAACTTAAACATCCAAGCCGCTTGCGAGCACTCAAACTTCTTATGGCGAACTAAAAAAGTCTCGGGGTGCAGTAGTTATGGAAACCAGGTAATTGCTGAATTGTGGAAGCTTAGATTCTAAGACCTTTAACAAGGTTGCCGAAGTTTCCTAGGATCTTAAGTCCGAGAGTTTGGCTCTTCTCCGGGTGAAACTGGGTGGCGAATATGTTGTCCTGCCAGATCATAGAGGTGAATCTTAGACCATACTCTGATGTGCCTGAAATTATATTCTTATCATCAGGTACTACATAGTAGGAATGTACAAAGTAGAAATGTGATTCATCGGGTATGCCGGACATGATGGGCGGTTTCTTCGAATATGAAACAGAGTTCCAGCCCATATGCGGCACTTTGAGTCTGCGCGAGGAAAAATCGGGAGGAAAACTCACAACCCTGCCTTTAAAAATATCAAGACCTTTTGATGCCCCGAATTCCTCTGAGACGGAAAAAAGAATCTGCAAGCCAAGACATATGCCAAGGTAAGGCTTGCCCGAGTGCATCGCTTCAGTTATTACACTGCTTAGATGCAGACGGTCCAGGTTTGCGCGGCAGTCACGGAAGGCGCCGACGCCAGGCACCACTAGGGCCTCGGCGCGGTGCACCTCTTCCGGATCCGATGTCACTATTACATTGGTATGACCGGCGTGCAAAAAACCCTTCTCAACACTTCTAAGGTTTCCCATGCCATAATCAACTATTGCTATCACTATTAAATATATTAAGTTACTAAGAAGATGAAAATATAATTCTAAAAACGAATTTTTAACTTGTTATCTTAACCTTTTTATTTAACTAATTGAAACTTATGGATGAACAGCCTGTTGCACTTATATCTGCGGTTCCCTTTGAATCCGCAATTCTTGAAGAAGAAATAGCAAAAGAGATCGGGAGAGAGAAAGAGCTTAAAAAAAAGCTTGGAAGCGACCCGTTTTTTTCTAGGAAAACCATCCGTAGAGGACCTCTTGATATTCGCAGTGGTAGGTTTGGCTCCCTGCCGTTTGTAATTGCTAATTCCGGCGTGGGAAAGGTTAATGCTGCAATGACGACAACGCTGCTGGCCCAGGAGTTTAATCCTTTTTTGGTGATTTCCTTTGGCGTGGGCGGGGCCTATCCAGGCTCGAAGCTACAGCCGGGCGACCTGGCTTTGGCTGCGGAAGAAATTTTCCCCGATGAAGGAGTAATGACCAGCAAGGGCCTTTTCCTTCCCATCGAGGCAATGGGATATCCCCTTGTCTCGACAAGGGAATATCCTTCATCATCCCAAAGAAAAAAGCAGGCAGGCAGGCAGAAAAAATTAAACTCTTTTCCGCTTGATACGGATTTTTTAACAGAGGCACGAAAGGCACTTCGAAAAAGTGGAATTGATTTTCGAACAGGCACTTTTCTAACAGTATCCACCGGAACCGGTACAATCCTGCAGGCGCGAAAATTACGTAGAAAATACGGAGCTATCTGTGAAAACATGGAAGGAGGCGCAGTTGCCCAGGTCTGCTATGTATTTAAGGTTCCTTTGATCGAGGTTCGCGGAATAAGCAACCTGGTTGAAAATCGTGACAGGCGCAGATGGAGGGTTAAGCCGGCAGCACAGAGAGTTCAGCAGGCGGTGCTTGTCATGCTCCGGAGTTTTGCCCGGACATTGCCCTTAAAATCTATAATTAACTGAGCTTACTAGTAATTTAATACTATGAAAAATTTGATAATCGGTTACTCTCCATGCCCGAACGATACGTTCATTTTCTACGCCTTGACGCATGCAAGGATCGACTGCGGCGACCTTCGGTTCCGGGAACGCCTGGAGGACGTTGAAACACTTAATCGGCTGGCGCTCGGAGCTGAACTGGATATCACCAAAATTTCATATCATGCCTTCGGTCACCTGAGAAGGCATTATCGCCTGCTTAGCTCCGGAAGTGCTCTTGGACGAAGATGCGGTCCCTTGTTGATTGCTGCTGAAGCCGATAATCCAAAATCCCTAAGGGGTAAAAAGATCGCGATTCCAGGAAGGCTTACCACAGCGTTTCTTCTCCTTCAGCTTTATGATAAATCCCTTGCCGAAAATACCGTAGAGATGCCTTTTAATGAGATAGTGAAAGCTGTAGCCGAAAGAAAAGTTGATGCCGGGCTGATCATACATGAAAGCAGGTTCACGTACTCCGGATTTGGCCTTGTTTCACTGCTTGATCTTGGGCGGTGGTGGGAAGGTGAAACCGGCCTGCCGATCCCGCTTGGGGGTATTCTTGTTCGGCAGTCTATTGGAACAGAGCTTATTAATCAAATAGAGCGGCTGGTGGAACTTAGTGTCAGTTACGCTTTAGAGCATCCTGACGAACCTGAAGCCTATATAAAAAAACATTCTCAAGAATTAGATGACAGCGTGATCCGCAGACATATAGGGCTTTACGTAAATAAATTCACTGTTAATCTGGGCTATGAAGGCCGAGAAGCGATTAAGGAGCTTCTATCGCGGGCTGAAAAATTGGAAATAATTCCAAAGGCCTCTCTTGCAAAACCCGGTCTGTATGAGTGACAATTCTGTGAATTAGAGAAACAACTTGGAAATAAAACAATCATGGAACTAGCTTTACTTTTACTTGAATCCGTACTTCTTGTCTTTACAGTTATTCTTCTGCTTTTGAGCATAAAGGAAGGCAGGAGCCGGGATAAGCTCCTTAGTGAGGTAAGCAAAGCGACAAAAATATTGACACGCCATGAGTATTTTCTCACGCTTACCGATGGGCTGCTGGATGCAAAAGAGGAGGTTGTGGGCTCGATTACAGGAAGACTTCCCAAAGGTGAAGATGAGAAACGAACACAGGAAGTTGCAAATCATATCAAGAGGCTTACAGCTAGCGGTGTTAAGGTTAAATATCTTATGCCAAAATTTCACGACAGGCTTTATGTAGGATATCTGTATTTTAAAGCGGGAGCGGAAATCTACTACAGTGGTTGTCCTATTGTGCATGACTTACGATATACGGTGATTGACGATCATACGGTTTTGGTCGGCATTCCAGAAAGTACTGGTGAAGCCGAGGCCACAAGAAAAGGTTACAGAATTCCGTCAGATGGTCTGGCTGATATCATTAAAAAACACTTCGATTCCTGTGTCTTAGACACTTTGTCATATGAGGAATATGTAAAAGAACTTCTCAAGCACACCGGAACCACGACAAAAATACTAGCCCGTGAAGTTCATGTGCCGGAAAATGAACTTAAGAGAATTACGGCACTGTAACCTAAATCTGCAAAAACACAAAGTTTATTTTGATTTTAATATTAGTTTAGTTCCGCAATTTTGCTTGATTACTAAATTCGATGAGCTTCTGTTCCGGCTTGATTTTCGCCCTAAAAACACCGATAGGTGACTTATGAAAATCCTGCAGATGCTCGAGCCGGTTGTCTCATTGACAGGCAATCGCGCAGTAACCGCGCTTAAAGCAGGAGAAATACTTACTGCAAAAGTAGATGGATTTGATGGCGGTAAGGTGCGGCTTGATATAGGCGGCGGGCGGTTGATTTTTGCAGAGAGACAGCTGAACGTAAAGATTGGTGAGGTGGTTCGGGTTAGGGTTGAAACGCCACCGGGTGTGGTTCAACTAAAAGCACGGCCCCTATTAGACAACAGCGTCAACCGGTCGGTTGCAGAGTCTCTTAAAACTCTGATTAGCGGCGGCAGGAGCGCTGTAGGTTTAGGGCCGCAGTTACAGGAGTTGGTCTCGGAACTCGGCCGGTTGGCAGACCGGCTGGATGCAGCTGGTATAGCACAAAAAAGACTTCCACCTGATCTTGCAGGACAGATACAGTCTATCGCAAAAGCAATTCAGGTTTTCGATGGACGGCTACGGGCTGAAGGTTTTGCTGCCGGCCTGGATGGCGTTGCAGTCAGGGAGCTTGTCGAAAACTCCGGCTTGTTCCTTGAGGCAAGACTTGCCTCTGGAAAAGATGTTTCCCATGATCTAAAAGCGCTTATGCTGACACTCCGGGGCACTCTTGAATCTTTGCAGGGTTCGGGTAAGGCTGCTCAAGTCAGCTTGTCGGCTGGATCTACCGAGGATATAAAGGCCTTGGTCGGCAGTCTCAAGCTTGCCGTTAAAGCCGAAATAGGGGATATTGAATCCAAGCAGGCAATGAATCTGTTGTCTCAGGACTCTGGGGCTAATTCTACAGCAGTATCTGTTCCGCTTACAGGTGAGTTTAGTAGATCAAAACTTATTATTTCGGAAGAGAACCTGGACAAAAAGAATAAAAAAAATGCACCTAAGCGTTACCGGGTTACTCTGGCGTTGGATATGTCGCATCTGGGGCATATCCGGGCTGATGTTGTCAAGCTTGGCAAATCACTGGCTATAAGCTTTTCAGTAAAAGATGCTAAGACATATAGGCTTTTAGATTCTCATCTTCAGCAGTTTCGTGCCCGGGTTCAGGCCGAAAACTTGCAGGTGGGTGAGATATTTCTGCGCAAGTCCGAACCCGGGCCCGAGAAACCTTCACCAGAAAATAGTAGCTTGCTTATCAGTCTGGAAGCATGAAAAGAAAACGACACTACCAAAAGGAAGCGGTGGCACTGAGGTATGACTCTTGCAAAGACAACGCTCCTAAAGTAGTTGCAAAAGGCAGATCTAAGATTGCCGAAAAAATAATCGAAACAGCCAACTTGTATAATATCCCCGTCCGGGAAGACCCGGACATAGTCGCGATCCTGGCGACTCTTGAACTTCACGAAGAGATTCCACCTGTACTTTACAAGGCAGTGGCCGAAATCTTGGTTTTTATATACAAGTTAAACCGTTCTCAAAACTCCTGAAAACAGCAATTTCAACCTGGTTATGTAAGCAAGTTAGATGTAATCTTTTTCTTTCCACTATGTAATTCATTACATGATTACAGTTCACCTCTTTTTTTAAAATTTCAAAAAATATTTAAGTTTCAAGGTGTTTACTCCGATAAATAAAGTAGTTGTATTCCGGCATAAAAAATGCTTGACACATAAATAAATCAACTAAAGTGCTCTTTATGCCTGATAAGGTAATATGGCCCAAGGAACTATAACTACGCCTAGGATTAGCCTCAAAGTGGGTATATCCGCCTTTATTTTTTTGTTTGTTTTTGTCGGGATCAGCTTTGCCGCCCCTAAGAAAGACAGGCTTAAAGAATACGAAATAGCTGTTACCAAGGGTAATTACAAATTTGACTCCGGTGATTACCAAGACGCGGTCAAATACTTTAAAACAGCTCTTGGGTTAAAACCTTCTGATAAATATGCCGCACTTCTTCTTGGTCTCTCGCAATCAAGGGCAGGGCAGTACAGGCAGGCAAAAACAACTCTTCTCTATGCCCTAAGACTGGCCCCTGGTGATGGCCGGATCATGTATGAGCTTGGTGTCGTCTCTTTTCAGCTTGGCGAAATTAAAAAGGCAAAGAATTATTTCGAAAAGATTAAGGCTGGTGAAGCTGATGAGATAATCAAGACGGCTGCAGGCGGATATCTTTATATAATTTCATCAGATCAGGTTTCATGGAAAAAACCTTTTTCTATATTTTTTCTAACCGGTCTTCAATATGACAGCAATGTAATTTTGGAGCCCACCGACCCCTTGGTAAAAGCAGGTAGAAAACAAGATGGCAGAGGCGTGTTCGCCCTTGATAGCAAGTGGGTTTTTCTAAAGAGCCAAAAGGTAGCCGCAGAGGCAGGATATATGTTTTACCAAAGTGCACATAGTAACCTGGACGACTTTAATGTCCAGCAACATAACATCATGCTTTCAGGAAAGTATAACCCTATTACAAATCTACAGACCGAGTTGAAGTATAAGTTAAAATATTCCCTCATCGGCAACGATCTCTACAGTAGCACAAACAGGGTAGAGCCTATTGTAAGGATAATGCACTCGCCTTTGATAGCTTCGGAGCTTTATTACGTCCACGAATTCAAAAAATACTTTAACAGCGAAACCTTCTCTTTCAACTCCCAGAAAACCGGAGATGCCTGTCAGGCTGGTATTACGGAAAATATCAGCATATGGGACTCAAATAGTCTAAGTTTCGGTTATGTTTATGACTGGGATAGAGCAGATGCCGGTTTCTGGAGATATAAAGGTCAAAAAGGCACAGTAGCATTTAGTTCTTTTTTAGGGAGATGGAAGATGTTTTTTGGTGCATCTTATCATGATAGAAAGTACGAGAGTGAATTCCCGGGTTTTTCTAAAAAACGCCATGACGGAATGCAGGAGTACTCGCTTACTGTCACTTGGAAACCACTGGATAGAGTAAAAGTCAACATTTCCGAGATTTACGTTATCAATAGTTCAAATCTTAGGATATTTGATTACAACAGAAATATTGCAGGACTGTTTCTGGAGGTAAGATTATGAAATACATGCAAAGCTGTGTCATCTTTGTCGTCGCACTTTTTTTACCGGTTTCGGCATGGTCGAACGGCAAGGTTGGAGATGTGGTTTCCTTACGAGGAGAGGTTTGTGTGGAGCGAAACCAGAAAAATATAAAAGCTAAGAAAAAACTTGCAATTTTGGAGAAAGACAACGTATTTACACATGAAAAAGCCAGAGCCAAAATATTGTTCAGGGACGACAGCATACTTACGCTTGGTCCGATGAGCCATCTCGTGGTAGAGCAATACATTTACAGATCTGAAGGTAAAAAGGCTGATTCTATTTACGGCTTACTGGATGGAAAGTTAAGGGCTGTTGTGGGGAGCCCAGGGTTCAAAGTAAAAACCCCTACGGCATTTGCAGCGGCAAGGGGCACGATATTCTGGGTCTGGTATGACAGTAAGGCAGATTCAACAGGAATAGCTGTTGTTGAAGGCAAGGTTCAGGTGAAAAATATAAATCCTGCTGTTGGCGGCCAGCAGATACTAACCAGAGGGCAGATGACGTCTGTATCTGCAGACCAACCTCCGACAATACCGAAACCTTTTAACGTTAAGGCGGTTGATGATTTGCCGGCAGTCGAAATACCAAAAATTAATATGCCCATGGTTCAGGGGCCTTATATCCCGGAGCGGTTTGTGTTTCAACCCCCGGTTAACCAGGAACCTGAGGCAAAAATGACGACACCGGTAACAGTTGAATTAAATTTTCCACAGTAGTAGTAGGGGGTGATTATTATGAAAAGATTACTATCAGCAGTAAGTGGTCTCATACTAGTTTTCTCCCTTGTTTCATGTGGAGGATACTTGTCGACGGACACCTCACTTGTCACAATTACGATTGGAGAAGATCAGACTGTTTCAATTAGTGCTGAAAAAGCTACTGTTTTTGCAAAAATACGGCAGTTGCTTGATGAGGTCCAGGTCGCAACTGCCCTGGCCTATATTCCTGTCTGGGTCGAAACCATAAAAGTTACTGTTGAGGCTGATGATATGGAGACGATCATCAGATCGGAGAATGTTTCAGGGCAGTCTTCAGCCTCTATTACAATAGAAGTTCCAAACGGTATGTCCAGGCACTTTACTATAGAGTCTTTGGATGATGCTGGTTATGTGATTTACACCGGAGATGTGCATTCTGTCGATTTAAATGGAGAGCCGGTCACGCTGTTTGTGAATATGCTTTATGTCGGAGATTCCACCTTCCCGGATTTTGCAGGACTGGCTTCGGCCATAGGAAACGGATCTACGGGGATAGATCTTAGTTGGGCAGCAGCCACGGATGATCAGTCTGCATCTTCCGAAATCGTATATCTTATTTATATGTCTACAACATCCGGCGGACAGGACTTCACGACACCGTACGATACAACATCTCCTGGAGCAACCACATATACAGCAACAGGGCTTAACCCTGTAGTCGCGCATTATTTTGTGGTAAGAGCCAGGGATAAGATGGGGAATACCGACAGCAATATTGTGGAGTACTCTGCAACGCCGGACACCACAGCTCCGACGTTCGTAGGATTGGGCTCGGCAACTGCGATATCAACTACAGATATCGATCTGGCCTGGACGGCGGCCACGGATGATGTAACGGTCTCTTCAGGCATAGAGTACCTGATATACGTGTCTTTGTCATCCGGAGGACAGAACTTCACATCGCCCAGTTTTGTAACACTTCCTGGAGCAACAACATACACTGTAGCAAACCTTAGTGCCTCAACAACATACTATTTTGTGGTAAGAGCCAGGGATGAGGCGGGTAATGTCGACAGCAACACGGTAGAGTACCTTGCAACAACACAGACTCCGGCTGATGTCACGGCCCCCACGTTTGCGGGTCTGGATACAGCCACCGCGTCGGCAACCACGCTGGAGATAGACCTCAGCTGGATAGCAGCCACGGATAACGTAACAGCATCTACAAACATCGTCTACCTCGTTTATATTTCGACGACATCGGGCGGCCAAAACTTCGCGGTACCTGATTTCACTACAAGCGCCGGAGTAACGACATACACGATAACAGGACTCCAATCGGCAACAGAATACTTTATAGTGGTAAGGGCCAGGGACGAAGCAGGCAATGTGGATGCCAACGTCATTGAACTATCTGCTGTAACACCGGACACGCAGCCGCCGGCCTTTGGAGGAGTGGCCGGAGCTACTGCGGTGTCAAGTTCGCAGATAGATCTTAGCTGGACAGCGGCCACGGATGATGCATCGGCGTCTGCCGACATTGTGTATCTTGTTTACATGTCAACGACCTCAGGAGGACAGAACTTCACGACACCGGACTTCACAACAGCTCCTGGAGCAACGACATATTCGGTAACGGGCCTGAGCTCCTCAACCACCTATTATTTTGTGGTACGGGCAATGGATGAGGCAGGTAATATTGATGCCAACACTATAGAACAATCTGATACTACCAGTTTTGGCAGCCATTAAACGTTTTATGAAGGCGCAAGGCAAAGGGCAGAGGATAAAAAAGGTAAAGACTCAAAGCCCTTTGCCTTTAGTTCTTAGTTTAATTTTGTGACCAAAAAAATCAGCCCGATCACTGTTGCCGGCATTATTTTCACAATACTATTTTTTTTGTTGACCCTCAAGTCGCCCAGGTCGGTGGACGAGACCATAGAATCGCTTCTTGTTGATTACAGGTTCCTGTTAAGAAATATTTTAAATTCCCCGCCTGTTCCTAAAAACATCCTGGTTGTAGCAATCGATGACAAAAGTCTCGAAAAATACGGGCGCTGGCCGTGGAACCGAAGTGTTCAGGCCGGACTCGTAAATAGAATCCTCTCAGGCAATCCCTCTGTTATTGCGGTTGACATTTTTTATTCGGAACGGGAAACAGAAGGAAGAGACAGCGAACTAGGGAGATCGTTCAAGCAGGGCAATGAAAAAATTGTTATTGCCGCAGGATTCGATATGGATACAAGTGGAGTTAAAGAAACTCCCGATTACCTGTTGGACAGTGCGATCCTGGAAGTAAAAAATCATTCCAGACTTAAAAACAAAACATTGGAGGTTTACAATTTTAAGTCTGCGATATATGAAATTTATTCAAATGCGATTCTGGGGCATGTTGTAAGTCCGCCGGATATGGACGGTAAATTAAGGTGGGAGCATCTATATATTCAGTACCGGGATGATTACTACCCTTCTCTTTCACTTATGACTGCCGCGATTGCAATGAAAAAAAATATCCATGACATCACTATACACGGCGCCAAAGGCGTAGAGCTGGGTGAAACATTTATACCGACCGACCTGACGGGAAGAATGAGAATAAACTATATCGGTTCGGAAAACACTTTCAGGTACGTATCCGCTATGGATGTCTTGGACGACAAAATTAACCCGTCAGTATTTACCGATAAGATTGTCTTCCTGGGAACATCAGCCATCTCAACATATGACTTCATGGTAACGCCTTTTTCGGCTCGGATTCCTGCCGTGGAGAAGAACGCGACTGTTGTTGAAAATATTCTTAACGGGCGATTCATAAAATCCGTACCCGTTTCCATGGTATCCATATTGATAATTGTGTCGGGGGTGTTTCTTTCTTTTCTGCTTCCGGCAGTGAGGGCGGTCTTCGGTATAAGCGTTTCAATATTAATGATACTGTTTTTTGCGGCATTTAACCAATATCTATTCACATATCAAAACACGTATCTGAATTTCATCTACCCCTTTTCGAACCTGTTGCTGATATCCATTGTTTTCGCTGTATATAAATACTTTTTAGAGGAAAAAAAAGCAAAACAATTAAAAAAAATGTTTTCCAGTTATGTCTCTCCAAAGATCGTGGCGGAGTTGATTGATAATCCGGATATGGCGGGCCTTGGTGGTTACAGAAGAGAAGTCACAGTTCTTTTTGCGGATATAGCAGGGTTTACATCTTTTTCGGAAAGCAGAGAGCCCGAAGAGGTTGTAACAATGCTGAACGAATACTTTAAGGAGATGACCGACGTAATATTTAAATGGGACGGCACGCTCGATAAATTTGTGGGTGATGAAATAATGGCCTTCTGGGGCGCCCCTGTTGCACAGCCTAATCATGCCGAACTTGCTGTAAGATGTGCAATTGAAATGTCCGAAAGGCTTGATAAGCTTCAGAGAAGGTGGAAGGCTGAAGGCAAATATATTCTGAACTGTGGAATAGGTATTAACACGGGTGTCGTGCTTATCGGAAATATAGGCTCAGTGGATAAAAAAATGGACTACACGGTTATTGGTGATCATGTCAATCTTGGAGCAAGAACCGAAGGTATGACCAGGAAATACGATACCAGAATTCTTATAACACAATATACGTACGAAAAAATAGCCGCACTTAACGGGAATAATATAATAGGACATATTGATATGCCAGTTACCGAGGTTGACACTGTGAAGGTAAAAGGCAAAAAAGTACCGATAAAAATGTTTAGTGTAATACCAAAGCCCCACATCCACTAAGGTTGCCTGAAAAGACTCCCCTTCCACCCTTCGCGTTTTTTATAAAAGAAATTCCGACAGGTTGATTCCGTACATATTGGGGTCGATTGTGCGTACAATGGAGCGAAGAAAGCCGCCTGAAGCGTCTTTTTCTGTTAGGTCGACAGTGAAGCTTTTTGACAGGGGGATGCGTCTTCCATTTTGATCGATTACGATTACCACTCTTGGTCTGTCCAGAAGGTCAGGATCGGAATGGGTTTCAAAAACAAGTCCAAGCTCTTTAGTATCCATAAGTACAAGACTTCCCTGGGGATAGACCCCCACCATATTAACAAATACCTTGATAAGGGCAGGATTAACACTTGTGCCTGCAAGCTCCAGCAGCATGCTGAGTGCTTTATCCGGTGACGATGGAACGCGTGCATAAACCCTGGAAGCTGTCATGGCATCGTACCTATCTGCAATGGTTATTATATCGCTTAATAAGTCGTGGTCCAGGTTGGTTCTTGTTTTGGGATAACCGCTTCCATCGTAATCTTTGTGGTGTTTAAAGGCAACTATGGCGCTTTTCATGGTTGTTTCGTCCAGTTTCTTTAGGCGCAGTATTACTTTCAGCCCGATAAGCGGGTGCTGTCTCATGATATCCCATTCCTGATCGTTAAAGCTTGTTGGTTTATTTAGGATTTCTGTTGGAATTTCTACCTTGCCTATATCGTGAAACAACGAAGCTATACCTAGTTGTTCCAGGGTATACCTGCTTAAATTTATTCTTTGCCCTAAAGCTATGGCCAAGATGCTTACATTAACAGAGTGACAGTATGTGTACTCGTCATAATTCTTGATAGAGGTCATTCCAATAAGAAGGTGTTCTTCGCTTGCCACCTGGTCGACCAGCGACTCGACCACTCTTTTTGCCTTACGCAGATTGATTCTTTCTCCGGCTTTAACCTTTGCCATAACCCCTTTGGTATAGGAGACGGCATTGAAATACGAACGTCTAGCTGTTTTACGGCTGTCCGGAGTTTCTTCATCCGGCTCTTTAAACCGGCTTATAGATATTCTGCTGCCTGCCAGGCTGGAGGACAAGGTTTCAAGCGGAGTGGGCGATGCGGATGCAGCTATAAAAGCTGACACAAAGAGCTGTACCTGTCTGTCGGATAAAGGGCTTAGGAATGTAATCTCACCTATATCACGTTTTTTCATCTCCTGGATCATGAAGTCACAGTTAAGCGTTGAATCTTGAGAGTACCTCAGACGTTCCTCGTTTACAAACATGAAATCTCCAACGAGTCTAAGTGTCAGGTTGCCGTTGCTTCCCATGAGTTCATTGGCAACAGTCTGAAATCTTGAAAGAGTCTTTGCTACAGCCACGTTGGATGGATCGTGGATCTGCGAGGTCTTAATCAGACCGGCAATATTATTGATTAATTCCTTGAAATTGGCTTGAGAATCGGCTTTGGAAGATTCAGTCATTGTCTCTTATCCTAAGAAGAGCTTCTTTTGTTACATCCTGAAGGAGAACTCCACCACTGGCTCCGGCATTCTCTATATGGCTTTCAAAAGCGCTGGCGTTCTTCATCAGACTGAGTGCGTATGCGGCGCATGCCCGCATTTCATCGTTTTTGGCGCGATTAAACAGCGTTTTACGTTTAAGTGTTTTAAGTAAGAATTCCGATATTTCAGGCTTGTTCCACTGTGCCAAAATTTTAAAGAACTCGCATTTTTCCTGGTAGTCTTTTGCGGAAAATTCCTTGGAGTTGATTTCGTCCATAATTATTCGCATAGCGACATCAGACGATTCAAAGCCATTGAAGGCCTTTACTGCAGCTATTCTTATAGACGAATCAGGATCGGAAAGGCCCAGTTTTATGTGTGGCAGAATGCGTGAGCTGCCTATAGTTCCTAGGACATTAAAGGTCTCCTTTCGCACACGTATATCCTTATGCTTAATACACTCTCCCAGCATTTCTATGGATTTTTTGTCATTTATCTTGCCAAGAATATACAAGGTGTTTCGGACGGCAAACCACCTGTTGTCTTTGAGCCCGCTTGTTATGGCACCTATATCTTTTCTGCCCAAAACCGCTAAAACATCTAACAGAAGTCGCCGTGCGCGCATTGTCTGAAGTTCGCCAAGAAGATTGAACAGGGGAGTAATTGCAGCGGTATCCATGAACTTGGCGCATTGTATAAACGTATCTTCGCTTACCGGTATTTCGCTATCCAGAACCTCTCCCATTTCATTAATTACGTCTACTTCCCCTGTAGATATGGCAATGCGTTTGAGCAGTTCTGTTTGCGGGGATGGCGTTCGGCTTGAGGATACTATCTCTTTTGCCCTTTTAAAAATATATAAGGCATCTTCAAAATCAGTCCGCCGGAAACAATACTTGGCAGTTTCACAGATAAATCCAGCCGTCTCCTCAAAGTCTTTGGCATTTTCACTCTGCAGTAGAATTTCGAATAAAATATCGATGAATACCGGCAGCCCGGATGTTGATTCTTCGTAGTCTTTAAGTCTTGCAAGCGTAGCAAGATCTTCCTTTGAGAGAACTGCTATTTCGCTTCTCCCCTGCATATAATGTTGGGCGTTTATCGCGTCCTGGTAGGCTCTCTCCAGGCTTTTTTCTGCCGGGCTTTTAACTGCTTCTCCAGAGGTTTTTTCAACGCTTGTGTCATAATCTTCTTCCAGAAGAAATTCATCGGTTGCAACGTAGCTTATGTGCTTTAAATTCTTTTCCCATAAAAGAGTGACCAGGTCATTATCTTGGCACTGTCGATCGAAGTCTTTTGCCGTTATCGTCAGAAAAATTTCGATTTCTTCACGGGGCAAGCCGGTTTTAAAGGTTATTTCCCTGATGCCGTCCCTGAAGAAAAACAGCGCAAAATTATCCTGACGCGTCTCATTTTTGTATACGACTTTATCCTCCAGTAGTACTTCGTTCTGTTTGAATCGAAATGTAAGTTGTCCGCTTTTTGCTATAAAATCGTTTAAATGTGTAAATACGTCATCAATGGCTTTTGCATAAACAGGGTTATTTTGCGGGTACATTTTAAGGGTTTTCTGTGACCTGATAAGTGCCTGGAGAATTTCGCTTATGAGAGTAAACTCTTGTTTGTTTTCAGCCATGTTTTTATTAAAAAAATATTGTATGCGAAATGATTAAGCACAGAAGCCCAATCTGGTCGGTTAGCAGAAAAATAACATAGAAAGGATACTCTGTCAATTAGGATGCAATTGTGTGTCAAGCCAAAATAGAAATGTCCTGTTTTTATGTTTGAATCCTCAACTCTTTATTTTTGGCTCCTCAGAAAAGTTTGTGGGCATTTTCCGGTTCCGGTAGTCCACCAAGTGTATGATATAAGGTAATTTCTGCTGCATGATAGGTTCTAAAACCATAGGCTTTTCTGGTAGTCAGTTTTGCTTCACAAACAATGGGGCCTGCCCTTGAGATGGGATAATTTTCACCAATTGCCGCAACCCTAACCAGGGATTAGTCCTGAGCACTCACTTCGTTCGACTCAGGACTAATCCTTATTTTGTTATAAGCAGATGCCTTCTCGGTGCCAGATTATTGAAAGTATATCACATTTTTGTGATGTTTTTATTCTTGCCTGTCAATAGTTTTGCATAGTGTGCAACAACGTCCCGAAAGTTCATACCAGATGAAGCGAAGGCCTGAAGCCAAGGGAGAAAATTTCCCATCATGCTCTATTCTCAGTTTGAGCCGATCGGTTCACGTAAGAGTTCATAGGCGCGTTGGTGGAAACGAAATTTTCAGGGTTAATCAAAATGGTTCCCTTTTGGTTGCTTGTTCGACTACGGTCCGACACACTTGGTAACCGCCCGGTGCGGACCCGCATGCCGAGGTGGTGTGGGAGGGAGGGGTTAGAAACCCCTTCCTATCCCTCTTCG
>JALUUO010000094.1 GCA_027021335.1 Nitrospirota bacterium | reverse complement strand
TTCATCTGGATAACGTAGCATTGTATCTTCACTTTCCGCTCCCTATAGGGTTAATGTATTTGACTCAATTTACCGGACATCTATCCTGACACAGGGGGTGATCGAGAGGCAGATATTTATGACATGTTTCTTTTGGCTGACAGAATTGATGCCAATGTATTAATTCGTGCTTCTCATAATAGGAAAATTAATAAAACTGCAATTCATTCCGATATCTCAGGTGAAATGCTTTGGGATTTCATGGAAAAACAAAAATCAAAAGGGACAATTCAGGTTAAAGTTCCGAAGAAAGATCGCACACCGGAACGTTTAGCAACATGTAATATTAAGTTTAGCAAAGTCAATGTCCTTCCACCTAAAAGTTATAAAGGGTCTAAAGAAGGAACTCTTTCTTTAGACCTTTATGCAATTCATATTTCAGAACAAAACCCACAAAAAGATTCTACAAAAATTGAATGGATATTGCTCACAAATATTCCAATTACGACTTTTGAAGAAGCTGTTGAAAAAACAAGGTGGTACTGTCTTCGATGGAGAATAGAAGTTTATTTTAAAGTGATTAAATCAGGACTCAAGGCAGAGGATTGTCGTCTGGAAAAGGCAGATCGACTCATTCGTTTTTTAGCTGTTATTAGTATTGTGGCATGGAGGGTCTATTGGCTGACTTTAGTATCAAGAACCGCTCCTAATAGTTCATCCCTATTATTTTTGAATGAATTTGATTGGAAGATTTTATTCGTAAAATTTAATCCCAATAAAAATATTCCCAAACGCCCTCCAAGCATGAAACAAATTACAGTATGGATTGCTCAACTTGGAGGATTCCTGGCTAGAAAGAGCGACGGGGATCCCGGAGTCACACATATATGGCGTGGATTAAAAAAATTCGCCAACTTGATCGAAGGAGCTCAAATATTTGCAAATACTTATGGGTAATAGAAAGCCCCCGTGCGGGGGCGTGGATTGAAACCTAAAAGCTGCTTTTCTAGTTTGTCTCTGTACTCGTCGCCCCCCGTGCGGGGGCGTGGATTGAAACTCATTTAATCTACTTATAGCGTAATCTATAGTTGTCGCCCCCCGTGCGGGGGCGTGGATTGAAACTCGTTATATTCTAGAAATGGATATTACTGTCTTGGTCGCCCCCCGTGCGGGGGCGTGGATTGAAACACAAAAGGATTTAGGAGGTGACTATACTCAGCAGTCGCCCCCCGTGCGGGGGCGTGGATTGAAACTATGCTACCGTCCGTCTTGTCAGTGCCTGGTCTCGTCGCCCCCCGTGCGGGGGCGTGGATTGAAACTTGTCGGTAGACAATTGGGATAAAGACTGGAGCGAGTCGCCCCCCGTGCGGGGGCGTGGATTGAAACTAACGATCTGTGGTGAAAGTGTTATCTCACCTGTGTCGCCCCCCGTGCGGGGGCGTGGATTGAAACACTTTAAAGCAAAATGATGTCCTAATAGGAATGAAGTCGCCCCCCGTGCGGGGGCGTGGATTGAAACTTTTTAACGAGATACAAAAACTGTATTATCTCGCGTCGCCCCCCGTGCGGGGGCGTGGATTGAAACTTAAAAAGCTGGGCTTGACGATTAAAAAAAATGACAGTCGCCCCCCGTGCGGGGGCGTGGATTGAAACGATTCTTGGTCATCCTGGGTACGACAGGTATTCTGGTCGCCCCCCGTGCGGGGGCGTGGATTGAAACTAGAAAGGGAAGGCTGCTTGAGATGGCTACAGAAGTCGCCCCCCGTGCGGGGGCGTGGATTGAAACTTTCCGGATAGCCTTTGGCAAGCAATACTTGCTTGTCGCCCCCCGTGCGGGGGCGTGGATTGAAACTCGGTTTGACCGACTATTGCATCTTTTTCTTTATTTCCAAACCACTTTAGCACATAATTGCAGTCCTGCTACTTATGTTTTCTTCTGCCCATTATCACGCTATGATCGCAATAGGCATACCTGTCAAGCTCTGAAAGGTTTTTTACCAGCCCGGCCCGCAATGGATAAATGAATGTACCTGTCAAGCCCAGTAAAGTAGCTGTCTTCATCGCAGACGATAGATTTGTATCTGTTCTGAAACAGGTGACCGTGACGTTTATGCCTCTTATTATATGTTATCCCTGTCAGTAATCGTCTCATGAGTTGCGCTATTCCTTTAGGCCCGCTCTTTGCCAGTATATGCGCGTGATTGTCCGTTAGTGACCAGGCGTAAACGAATGTTTTTGTCTCTGATTTTTTCAGCTTACCTCAGTTGAGCATGATGTCTTGAATGCGCAGATCTACCTTTAGTTGGCTATAAAAGTAATATTGCAAGGATGGATGTTTACGTAACATGTGTGTATAAATAAGTTGACTTGTCTTTTCTGTCTCTGTTTTGCAATTATGACATGAGTCTGCCAAATCTTCTGTAAATAGTGAGATGATAAGCATGGCTGGTAGGCAGTAATATTTTTAACTGATATAATAACGCTTATATAGTAAAACAGCAGCTAAGATAACTAAGAATTTCAATAATACAACAACACTTTAAATTTCAAAAATTAAGAGGAGGAGTTAATAATGAGTTACTATTTCAGTAAAATACTGGCCGGTTCTTTTGATGAGAGCGTAAATAAAGTGACTGATGAGCTGAAAAAAGAAGGATTTGGTATTTTGACGGAAATCGATGTAAAAGCAACACTAAAGAAAAAACTAGATGTGGATTTCAGAAAGTATAAAATACTTGGGGCGTGTAACCCTCCGTTTGCATATAAGGCATTGCAGGCAGAGGATAAAATCGGCATTATGCTTCCTTGCAATGTTATTGTCCAAGAACATGAAGATGGACAGGTGGAGGTGTCTGCCGTCGATCCGGTAGCATCTATGAAGGCGGTTGAAAATGCAGGTTTAGAGGAAATTGCAACTGCAATTCAAGATAAGTTGAAGAATGTTATAAAAAGTCTGTAAACGGTCCGTCCGAGTTTTTTTAAAAGCTTTTAATAATGCTAAGATGTTAGAGCATTTTTAATTACCAAATTTAGGCAGAAGAATAAAACCGGCAAGGAGGATGAAATGGGCAAGAAAAAAAATATCGAAGTAGGTATACATGAGCTTTACAAAGAAGATCCTGAAAAGGCCGATTGGCAATTATGGGGGCGTGTTGCAAATCCTCTTACCCGGAGGGGGTTTCTTAAAAAGAGTGGTATTGTAGCCATGACAGCTTACCTTGGCACAAATATCCCATTTGCAGATCTGATGCCGTCAGGCCTTATTCCAGCCCAGCTTGCATACGCATCAGAACCGTTTACTATACCAGGAAAAGAAGGTTTGAAAATCCTGAATGACAGACCGCTAAACGCAGAGGCGCTTCCACATTTTCTCGATGATGAGATTACGCCAACAAGTAGGCTTTTTATTAGAAACAATGGGATTCCCCCTGAAAATGTGGATCCTGAAAAATGGACCTTAAGCATAGGTGGAGAGTCGATCATTAAGCCTATGACATTTACAATCAACGAGTTAAAGAAGAAGTTTAAACACTTTACATACCAGATTCAGCTTGAGTGTGGAGGAAATGGCAGGAGCGAATTTAATCCTCCTGCAAAGGGAAACCAGTGGACGGTAGGAGCGGTTGGTTGTCCTGAGTGGACCGGGGTTAGGTTAAAAGATGTTCTTAAGCATTGTGGCATTAAAGAAGATGCTGTTTATATAGCGTATTATGGCGCTGATAAACACATAAGCGGGGATCCGGATAAAGTCGTTATATCACGTGGTGTGCCGCTTAGTAAGGCGATGGAAGACGAGTCTTTGATAGCATGGGCGATTAATGGAGAAGATCTTCCATTGCAAAACGGTTATCCGCTTAGGCTGATAACAGGAGGCTGGCCCGGGTCTACTTGTGGAAAATGGTTAAAGGATATTGTGGTAAGGAACAAAGTTCACGATGGGCCCAAGATGACCGGATATTCTTACCGAACCCCATGTTACCCTTTAGCTCCGGGAGAGAGTATAGAGAAAAAGGATATGTGTATTATTGAGTCTATGCCTGTAAAGTCGCTTATAACCTACCCAAAATCAGGGATTAAGATGCAACTTGGTGAAAAAATGCTGGTCAGGGGACAAGCTTGGGCTGGCGATTTAGAGGTGTCAGCCATGCATGTTTCTATTGACTTTGGTGCTACATGGGCCAAGTGTGAATTAAAGAAGCCTGCAAACAGGCTTGCATGGCAGCGGTGGACTGCAGAGGTAAGTTTTCCCAAAAAGGGATACTATGAAGTATGGGCACGTGCTACGGATCAAGCCGGAACCATGCAGCCTATGGTGGTGCCGGGCTGGAACCCAAAGGGCTACTTAAACAATGCCTGTCACAGAATAGCAGTAAGAGTAGTATAAAAAGGAGGAGACCAATGAGGATTACAGGCATTTTGATTGTTTTTATTATAATGCTTACCTTGGTATTAATGCCCGGATATGCATCGGCCGTAAAGCTCGATAAAGAGACAGGTCTTGTAATCGGCAAAGGATTTGATACAGTCAAAAGCAACTGTACGATTTGCCACTCCGCAATGATGATAACCCAAAACAGAATGGACAGGAATAGGTGGTTGGAGACAATAAGATGGATGCAGAAAAACCAAGGTCTACGGACATTTAAACCTGACACGGAAAAAGAGATACTTGACTATCTTTCAACCAATTATGCACCTGAAAAAGCCTACAGAAGACCGCCCTTAAAAGTGGAATGGGAGTAAACGGCAAGATTTGATAGATATGAAAGTTATGAGAACCGGGTGACTGAAGGGCTAAAGTTTGAGCTTTTAAAGACAGACGGTGGTGCCAGGCTAGGCAGACTGCATACGGGCAGGGGGAGTGTAGATACGCCCGTATTCATGCCTGTTGGAACTCTGGGTACAGTGAAGGCGATGACCCCTGAAGAGCTTGAGAGTATGGGGTCGGAAATCATACTTTCCAATACCTACCATCTATACCTGCGTCCCGGCCACGAGACGATACAACAGATGGGAGGCCTGCACCGGTTCATGAACTGGGAAAGGCCGATTCTTACAGATAGCGGAGGCTTTCAGGTCTTCAGCCTTGCAGGCCTTAGAAAGATACGGGACGATGGAGTCGAGTTCCGGTCCCACCTGGACGGGTCCGCGCATTTTTTTACACCGGAACTTGCAGTAAGTATCCAGGAAGCACTTGGCTCCGACATCATGATGGCCTTTGATGAATGCACTCCATATCCTGCTTCTAAGAGCGATACCCTTAAGTCACTCAAGCTAACCACTTCCTGGGCAAAAAAGTGCAAGACGGTTAAAAATACCGACCAGGCTCTTTTTGGTATTGTGCAGGGAGGTATGTTTCAGCATTTAAGAAAGCAGAGTGCTGAGGAGTTGATCAATATAGGCTTTGATGGTTATGCGATGGGTGGACTGAGCGTGGGAGAACCAAAAGAGCTTATGTATGATATTGTGAGTGTCACTGCACCGGTACTTCCAAAAGAGCAAGCGCGCTACCTTATGGGCGTGGGTGACTTGCCGGACATGCTTGAAGCTGTTGAGCGTGGTGTAGATATGTTTGATTGTGTAATGCCGACAAGAAACGCGCGAAATGGTATGCTTTTTACAAGCAGGGGGAAAGTCAGCGTAAAACGGGCGGAGTATATACAGGATCCAAATCCTCCAGACCCGGAATGTTCTTGCTACACGTGTAGAAAATATTCCCTGGCCTACCTTCGTCACCTCTATATGTCCAGAGAGATACTTTCGATGCGTCTAAACACAATTCATAACCTTCATTTTTACCTTTCCTTTATGAGCAGCATGCGCACCGCTATAGGTGAGGGCCGCTTTGCCGCTTTTAAAAGAAAGTGGCTGGAGACCCTTTTGCGGGAGGCCTGAGTCTTGAGTGTCGGAAAATTTTACACTTTTTTTGGCCGATTTTGTTTGTAACCACCATTGGTAGTTCACGCCTTTTTCTCTGTTTTTTCTTATAACAACTTGTAAAATAAGGCTTTGTGCGTATTTGGCCTTAATGCAAGTAGCATAAAAAATAACCAAACTCCCTGTCGGAAAATTTTACACTTTTCACTTTACGAAAATAGGCCATTTTATGAAAAGCTATAAATATCAACGGGTTATAATCTTGGCATGTGTTTTGCTAGTAAAGAGAGTGAGGAAGAAAAAATGTAGGCAAAGTGTAAAATGAAAAAGTTTTTAGAAAGATCATTAGTAATTCCAAAAATAATAAGAGAGGTGAAAAAATGAAAAAGATTTCAGGATTTTTAATGCTTGCCGCAGTAGCGGTTATGCTGATGGCAGGAAGTGCAATAGCTGCTCCGTTTGGTTCACTTGGCTGGGTTAACCCGAACTTCGGCGACTCCTGGGATGAAAGCACCCTTACAGGCACAGCACAGTACTCCTTTGTTATTACAGATATAGGGTACAGTGCGAACAGGCTCGAACTTGCATTTGAGGATGATATCTTTGACACAAGCCTAATCGATGACGGGGACTTCAGCATTGTTAACCCGTCGGATTGGGGAAACCCGAGTTTTACAACCAACGCAAACACTTCAGGTGGATTTACCACATGGTCGATTTCGACTGCCGGCAGCACACTGGTTGATCCTGCAACTCCGCTTATAATCAATTTCAAATACACGTTGCTTGGCGCTGATCGCTACTCTTCCGGTTCCGGCACGGACTGGGCATGGGACGAAGCTCAGGGCGCCAACAGCCCCTGGAGTCAAACGTATAATCTGACTTACTTGCAACTCAACCCGCTCCAGTTTGACATCAGCGGCGGCTCCACGGCTCCTGTACCCGAACCGGCCACACTGCTTCTTCTTGGTTCAGGAATTGTCGGCCTGGCACTTCGTGGCAGACGCAAAAAAACGATATAGATAGAAGTTTTAACCTGAATTATTCTAAAGGCGGTGCTTTGGCACCGCCTTTTTTTTTGGGTAAGGTTCAAACAATCGTATATGTCCATAAGGAATGTATGTGATAACATAAAAAATGGATAGAAAAGTCCCATCATCAACACAAAACCATCCTGTTGGAATCATCCTTGTTAATCTTGGTTCTCCTGATGCTCCTACGTCTGTCGCGCTTAAACGGTATCTTAAAGAATTTCTATGGGATCCCCGGCTGGTGGATGTGTTCAGGCCACTTTGGTGGTTGATTCTAAACGGCATAATCCTGAACGTCCGTCCCCGTCGCAGCGCCAGGGCATATGCCAAGGTCTGGACCGCAGAAGGATCACCTCTTATTGTGATTTCAAGACGCCAGGCGGCGGCTCTCGAGGCAGAACTCCGTCTGAACAGTGATGAAGTACTGCATGTTGCGCTTGGTATGCGCTACGGTTCGCCATCAATTCGGGAGGCGCTTGAAGAGTTGCGTCAGAAGGGTTGCAGCCGGCTTATGCTTTTACCGCTCTATCCGCAGTACTCCGGTGCAACAACCGCTTCTGCTTTTGATGCAGTTACAAAGGCACTTAAAGCATGGGGGGAAGTTCCGAAACTGGTTAAGGTTAATGACTATCATGATAACAAAAACTACATAAATGAACTGGCCGAAAGCGTTAAAGAGCAATGGGAAAACGGTGGTGAGCCTGATAAGCTTCTTATGAGCTTTCATGGAATGCCGGAGCGTTATATCGAGGCAGGAGGAGACCCATACCGGGACCAGTGTGAAAAAACAGCCGGACTTCTGGCATCCAAGCTCGGTTTAGCAGATGGGAAATGGATTATTACCTTTCAATCGCGTTTCGGACCCCAGAAGTGGATTAAGCCATACACGGATAAAACACTTAAGAACCTGGCGAGTTCCGGCATTAAAAATGTGGATGTGATCTGCCCGGGGTTTTCCGCCGATTGCCTTGAAACCCTGGAGGAAATCAAAATTCAAAACCGCAACCTGTTTCTTGAGGCAGGCGGCGAACGTTACCGCTATATTCCCGCCCTTAACGACCGTCCTGGCTTTATAAGGGCAATCGCTGATGTCTGTATCAAGAGATTGCAGGAAGCAGGTTGGATAAAATATCATTAAATAGCCGAAATAAGCAGTATTTATCCGATTTTTTTAAAAAAAGACTCTTAATCTCAGTTATTTCTAATAATAGCCTGTATTCCGCCAAACAAGAACCTTGCCATTAATTATTATTTGCCGTAAAATTAGCACTCACCAACAGAGAGTGCTAACAACGCACCAAAACAATAATCCAATTAAAGAAAGGAGACTAACGAATGAAGTTCAAACCGTTAAAGGACAGAGTTTTCGTAAAGTATTCGGAAAATGAAGAAAAGACAGCAGGTGGACTATACATTCCTGACGCTGCAAAGGAAAAGCCCCAGCGTGGTACTGTTGAGGCGACCGGATCTGAGGTCAAGGATGTAAAAAAAGGGGACGTCGTGCTTTTTGACCGGTACTCGGGATCAAAGGTCAAGCTCGACGATGTTGAGTATCTGATCATCAAAGAAGAAGAAATTCTTGGAATATTGAATTAAGGAGGACGGAATATAAAATGGCAAAACAGCTAAAATTCGACGAAGAAGCAAGAAGATCCATTCTGGCCGGTGTAGCAATCCTTACTGATGCCGTAAAGGCCACACTCGGCCCAAAGGGGCATAACGTTATTTTGGACAAAAAGTATGGAGCGCCCACAATCACCAAAGACGGTGTGACTGTGGCCAAGGACATTGAGCTTGAAGATCCATATGAAAATATGGGAGCTCAGCTTGTCAGGGAGGTTGCAAGTAAAACTTCAGATGTGGCAGGTGATGGCACCACCACCGCTACAGTGCTTGCCCATGCAATCTACCGGGAAGGAATAAAGAATGTAGTGGCAGGTTCTAATTCTATGGATCTGAAACGAGGCATTGAGGCGGGTGTAGAGACAATAATAGAGCAGCTTAAAAAAATGAGCAAAAACGTCTCGGACAAAAAAGAGATCGCCCAGGTAGGCGCTATATCAGCTAACAGCGACGCCACAATCGGAGAGCTGATAGCTGACGCTATGGACAAGGTCGGTAAAGACGGAGTTATAACGGTCGAGGAGGCCAAAAGTATGGCGACCACTCTGGATGTTGTGGAAGGCATGCAGTTCGATCGTGGCTACATTTCTCCATACTTCGTTACCAACCCTGACAGCATGGAATGCAGTATGGAAGATGCCTTTATATTGATCCATGAAAAGAAAATCTCCAGCATGAAAGACCTTCTGCCTATTCTTGAACAGACCGCAAAGATGAGCAAACCTCTTCTCATTATTGCCGAAGACGTAGATGGCGAGGCACTGGCCACACTGGTTGTAAACAAACTTCGCGGAACTCTGAATGTTTGTGCAGTAAAGGCGCCTGGATTCGGCGACCGCAGGAAGGCAATGCTCGAGGATATCGCTATTTTGACCGGAGGCACTGTGATTTCTGAGGATATCGGGATTAAACTGGAGTCAATCACAGTAAACGATCTTGGTAAGGCCAAGAAGGTGAATATCGATAAAGAGACCACCACCATAGTGGAAGGTGGAGGTAAAAGCGCGGATATCAAGGGGCGCGTAAACCAGATAAAGGCCCAGATAGAAGATACTACATCCGATTACGACAGGGAAAAACTCCAGGAAAGACTGGCCAAGCTGGTGGGCGGTGTAGCTGTTATTAATGTAGGTGCAGCAACCGAGACCGAAATGAAGGAGCGGAAAGCACGTGTGGAGGACGCGCTTCATGCCACACGCGCCGCTGTTGAAGAAGGAATAATTCCAGGAGGCGGAGTGGCTCTCCTTCGCTGTCAGAGCGCTCTTGATAAACTCTCCTTTGAGGATGATCGCCAAATAGGAGTAAATATTTTGAGAAAGGCGCTTGAGGAGCCGGTACGTCAGATAGTCAACAACACCGGCCTGGAAGGTTCCATAGTAGTAGATAAAATAATGTCTAAAAAGACGAATAACTACGGTTTTGACGCGCAGAAAGAGGAGTACACAGACATGGTTGCGGCAGGGATAATAGATCCGACCAAAGTTACGCGTACTGCACTTCAAAATGCAGCGTCCGTTGCATCACTCATGCTCACAACAAATGTTATGATCACTGATTTGCCTGAAAAAGGTGAGGCCGGCGGTATGCCGGGCGGTATGCCGGGCGGCATGGGCGGCATGGGTGGTATGGGCGGTATGATGTAAGCTTGTAAAGCATAAGTCAGGCGAAAAAAAGCGTGGGAAATAAAAAACCCACGCTTTTTTTGTCCATTTCAAATCTAATATGGTAGAATTATCGATTAAACCCATCGTCAAAATAGTTTTATACGGTTGTCTCACGTTTCACATACATTACTAATGTCTTCATAAATCAGAGTTTCAGGGAGAGAATCTAATGTCTGACAGATTAAAACTTTTTACTGGAAATGCCCATAGAATATTAGCTAAGGATGTGGCTGACTCGCTTGGCAGGCCGCTGTGCAGCGCCAGAGTAACCAAGTTCAGTGATGGTGAAATAATGGTTCACATAGATGAAAATGTGCGTGGATGTGACGTATTTATAATTCAGCCTACCTGTGCTCCTGTAAACGACAACCTGATGGAACTACTACTGATGACTGATGCGATGAAGCGGGCATCTGCGACACGGATTACTGCTGTAATTCCTTATTACGGTTATGCAAGGCAGGACCGTAAAGTTCAACCGAGAGTTCCTATCTCATCCAAATTGGTCGCCGATCTTATTACAGCGGCCGGAGTCAACCGTATTTTAACTCTGGATTTGCATGCAGGTCAGATACAGGGCTTTTTCAATATTCCGGTAGATCACCTATATGCTACTCCTATACTGCTGGACTATATTCAGGATACTCTTGAAGATCTTGTGGTTGTTTCGCCGGACGCTGGTGGAGTGGAAAGAGCCAGGGCGTTTGCAAAAAGATTAAACGCATCTCTAGCCATTGTGGATAAGCGGCGCGAGAAAGCTAATGTGTCAGAGGTGATGCGTGTAATAGGCAATGTCGAGGGTTTGAATGCTCTGCTCCTGGACGATATGATCGATACAGCCGGGACAATCTCACAGGCCGCTGCCGCGATTAAAGAACAGGGCGCTGCCAGCGTTTTTGCCGTATGCACTCATGCGGTGTTGTCAGGTCCTGCCATAGAAAGGCTTAACGAATCGGTTCTAGACAAGGTTATTGTAACCAATACAATTCCTCTGGACAGTAAGATGAAAGCTTGTTCAAAAATTGTACAGCTAAACTCTGCTTCACTTCTTGGCAAAGCAATTAAAAGTATTCACGAAGAGACTACGGTCAGTTCTCTTTTTGTGTAACATTTCTTCCATAAGCCAGAATATTTTTACGAAATGATCGAGATAGATCTGCTGGTTTCAGGCGACTACGTACTTCCTATGGATACTGAGTGCTCTGTGATCAAAGATGGAGCTGTGGCCGTAAGAGACGGTAAAATCGTGGCGGTTGGTTGCAGGAAAGATCTGATTGATATGTATTCGGCCAAAAAGGAGCTTGGCGGTCTTTACCGCGCCGTTTTACCCGGGTTTGTGAATGCTCATACCCATCTTCCAATGGCGTACTTTAGGGGTATGGCTGATGACATACCACTTAAACTTTGGCTTGAAGGGCATATCTGGCCTACGGAAAACGCCTGGCTGGATGATGATTTTTGTTACGATGCGTCGCTGCTGGCCTGTCTTGAAATGCTAAAGGCAGGTGTTACGGTTTATAACAATATGTACTTTTTCGGCGATGCTATTGCCCGGGCCACCAAGCGGATCGGTATGCGCGGCGTTGTCGGTGCCGGCATAGTGGATTTTCCGACAAAAACGGCTTCATCTTCGGTCGAGTGTCTTTCAAACGCAGAAGATCTTTTAAAAACATGGACCGGCGATGACTTGATCGTGCCTTCTGTTGCTCCTCATTCGCTTTACACCTGTGCTCCTGAAAGCTTCTCTAGCGCACGGAAGCTTGCAGAACGCTACGGGGCGCCTTTACATATTCATCTGTCCGAAACCAGGTGGGAGGTGGAGGAAATACGGCGGCGTTATGGAAAAACGCCGATCGAACTTCTTGATTCCATAGGTTTTCTTTCAGAAAGGGTTCTTGCCGCCCACTGCGTATGGCCCTTGGAAAGTGAGATTGAGATTCTTGCAAAGTGTAACGTCGCAGTTGCCCACTGCATAGAATCCAACATGAAACTTGCTTCCGGCATTGCTCCGGTGATAGATATGCTTAAGGCCGGAGTAAGGGTTGCATTGGGGACAGACGGCGCTGCAAGCAATAATGACATGAGCATACTTTCCGAGATGTCAACTGCGGCTAAGGTGCACAAGGCCGTATCAGATGACCCGACCGCGATGGACAGTCGCACTGTGCTGTCCATGGCTACCAGGTGGGGTGCTGAAACTCTAGGCCTGGGCTCTGTTACAGGTAGTCTTGAAGATGGCAAGTCAGCGGATCTTATCGTAATAGACTTAACCAAGCCTCATCTTATACCGTTATATAATATATATTCACACCTTGCTTACTCCGCATGCGCTTCGGATGTAGAATCAGTGGTAATTAACGGCCGCCTGGTAGTCAAGGACCGGGTGCTGATCACCTATGATGAGGATAAAATACTGGAGAAAGCCCGGATATGGGGAGATAAAATAAAGATGTCCACTTTAGATTCATAATAATTGCAGGATTTGCGGTTTAATATGAAATGTTGATATAAAAACGTATATGCTTTTTGTGCTACGCGATCTTTTGAATATCGAGCAGGAAAGCAGCTTAACTTGGAGTTCGATTATTTGTACTGGTTAAATTGGTTTTAGTCGGTTAAAATAGCGCAGAAGTCAGAATAAGGAGGAGATGTATGAGCGAGATAATTGATATAACGGCCAGGGAGATACTTGATTCACGTGGAAACCCAACAGTAGAGGCCGATGTAATTCTTGAAACAGGAGTAATCGGTCGTGCGGCTGTGCCATCCGGTGCATCCACCGGCAAGATGGAGGCGCTGGAATTAAGGGACGGAGATAAGAAGCGCTATGGTGGTAAAGGTGTTGCCAAGGCCGTGGAGAACATTCAAGGAGAGATTGCGGATGTTCTGTGCGGTCTTGATGCTGACGATCAGGCATTTATTGATCATGCGATGATTGAGCTTGATGGAACGACAAATAAAAAACATCTTGGCGCTAATGCAATGCTGGCGGTATCGCTCGCAACGGCAAAGGCTGCGGCTGAGGATGCCGGGCTCTCGTTTTACCGCTATATCGGTGGATGTAACGCAAAAGAATTGCCTGTACCAATGATGAATATATTAAACGGCGGCGCTCACGCCGATAACAACTTGGATATCCAGGAATTCATGATTATGCCGGCAGGCGCAAAAACATTTCGCAGCGCTTTAAGAATGGGGGCCGAGGTGTTTCACTGCTTGAAGTCGGTGCTTAAGAAAAAAGGGTTGAATACCGCTGTAGGAGATGAGGGCGGTTTCGCGCCTAGCCTTGAGACAAACGAAGAAGCGCTTTTGCTGATTTTGCAAGCTATAAAAGATGCTGGTTATAAGGCTGGAAAAGATGTTTTTATCGCTATGGATGTGGCTGCTTCCGAATTCTATAGTGACGGCAGGTATAGCTTCGAAGGATCTAAGGTGAAGTCTGACTATCTGGTGAATTACTACACTGACCTGATCGAAAAATATCCCATTCTGTCTATTGAAGACGGACTTGCCGAGAGCGACTGGGCGGGATGGGAAAAGTTAACGTATGCTTTGTCAAAAAAAGTACAACTTGTAGGAGATGATATCTTTGTTACCAATACGAAGATCCTCTCGAAAGGTATAAAAAAAGGTGTTGCAAACTCTATCCTTATAAAGCTTAACCAGATAGGTACACTTACCGAAACCATTGACGCTATAGAGATGGCCAAACGGGCAGGCTATACAGCGGTTGTCTCTCACCGCTCCGGCGAGACAGAGGATACATCTCTGGCAGACCTTGCCGTAGCTCTCAACACAGGACAGATAAAGACCGGCTCGCTTTCCAGAACCGACCGGATGGCCAAGTACAACCGTTTACTTAGAATAGAGGAAGAGCTTGGCGTAGTAGCTGGTTATCGAGGGAAAGATGTTTTTTACAACCTTTCGGTTTGATCTGTTTTATTGATTGTATTGGCTAAAATATAAAAAATATAAATCAAATGCGTAACAGAGCCAGTGCACAGGTCAGGTCAGAGCATAAGAAGAGAAAAGCTCTTCTTACGGCTGTTTTTTCGCTGCTGTTTCTCTACCTCTCCACAAGCTTTCTAATTGGGGATATGGGGTATCTGTCGTATCGTAAATTGGTTACCGCCAAGAATGATATCAAAACCGACATCGAATTGATTGAAAGTAAGAACGTAAAGCTGAAGGCTGAGATCACAGATCTTAAAGAGGATCCTTTCCATATAGAAAAATTGGCCAGAGAGGACCTGGGCCTTGGGCGCGATGGAGAGTTGATTTTTAACTTCGAAAAGTAGGCGGCCGTGGATCAAATTTACCTGATTTTTTTGTGGCATATGCATCAGCCCTATTACAGGGATCCGATTTCCGGCAGTTACCGCTTGCCATGGGTAAGACTTCATGGAATCAAGGACTACTATGATATGCCGGCCATACTTGAGGATTTTCCGAATGTTCGTCAGACGTTCAATCTTGTTCCTTCGCTTATAGAGCAGATTAATGATTATGTTAACGAAACTGCGCATGACAAATATCTTGCAGTAAGCCTGAAGCCTGCCGCAGATCTTGATCCCGTCGAGAAAAAATTTATACTCGAAAACTTCTTTATGGCGAACTGGGATAACATGATTCGCCGGTT
This sequence comes from Nitrospirota bacterium, assembly GCA_027021335.1. Lineage (GTDB taxonomy): Bacteria > Nitrospirota > Thermodesulfovibrionia > SZUA-242 > SZUA-242 > JALUUO01. The sequence continues at coordinate 13,903 of JALUUO010000094.1, read as the reverse complement.
TCCACGCTATGGAGAACTCCTTACAAAGCGCGGCACTCATCCCACCAGTGGCGAGATCCAGAGGACGGCTAAATATTTTAGTAGTCAGGATTTCCTGGATCTTCAGGTCTGGTTTAATCTGGCATGGTTTGATCCTATGTTCAGAGATGGAGACCGACTTTTGATGGAACTCGTGCAGAAGGAGAGGGGTTACACGGAGTCCGAAAAGCAACTTCTTCTTGAAAAGCAAAGAGATATCCTCTCTAAAATAGTGCCTAAGTATAGGTCTATGCGGGAAGCTGGGAGAATAGAGATTTCGACCACACCATACTTTCATCCCATTTTGCCTCTTTTGTGGGACAGCGATAGAGCAAGCGAGTGCCTGCCGCATTCTCCGCTTCCTACGAGATTCAACCATCCTGAGGATGCGAAAGAGCAGATAAGGCGTGCCGTGGTGTTTCACAAGCAGACATTCGGCTGTCCGCCGTTAGGCATGTGGCCCTCTGAGGGATCGGTCAGCCAGGAGATACTACCAGCTTTCCAGGAAAACGGTCTCAAATGGATCGCATCGGATGAGGGGGTGCTTGCTAATTCGCTTAAGATCGGGCTTAGGGATCATTACAACTCCGGAGCTCTTACTGATCCGGCCGCTCTGTATCAACCTTACCGTCTTTCAAACGGCATTGGAATTATCTTCAGGGATCACGCTTTGTCCGACCTATTCGGTTTTGATTATCACAAGATGGAAGCCAGGGATGCTGTAGATGACTTTATCGGCAGGCTCTGGGGCATACATCAGTCTCTGCCCAGGGACCGGGCATACGCGGTGCCGGTGATTCTGGATGGTGAAAATGCATGGGAGTGGTATAAGAATGATGGCAGGGATTTTCTGCTGTATCTCTACGAAAGACTTAGTAACGAGAATTTCGTAAGGTGTGCTACTGTATCCGAGTACCTTGAGGAAAATCCTCCATCACGTGAAATAGGCCGTTTATACGCCGGGTCCTGGATAAACTCCGACTTTGGGATCTGGATCGGCCATGAGGAGGATAGAAAGGCGTGGGAGTTGCTTGGCCGCACAAGGGACGATTTGGAAGCGTTTCTGATAGCCGGGACGTTTTCTGCAGAGGCGGTCGAGGAGGCATGGAGATCTATCTATATTGCTGAGGGCAGCGATTGGTGCTGGTGGTACGGGGACGAGCATGCCACTGACACTCAGGCTGATTTTGATGAACTCTTTCGTAATAACCTTATCAATGTTTATCTTGCCCTTGGAAAGGAGCCACCTTCGGATCTGCAGATTTCGGTGCTGAATGAAGACAGGAGTGTGCGGGTGTCCACTCAGCCGCGGGGTTTTATACGCCCTGTAATGGATGGTGAGTCTACAAATTATTTCGAGTGGCTTGCTGCCGGTATGGCCGAGATCGGTGGAGCCGGTGGGGCCATGCATAGATCAGACAGTCTGATGTCGCACTTATATTTCGGCTTCGACATGAAAACTCTTTACCTGAGAATAGATGGAAGCAGATCATTCACTGAACTCGATATAAACCTTCTTTCTTTCGAGATTCACTTTATAAAGCCGCTGATAATGAAGGTGATAGTGTATTACAGGGAAGGTTTGTTGAAAGCTGAACTTTATGAATCTAAGAATGGAAAATTTTATCCATTAAAAACTCTCGTTTGTGGTCTTAAAGACATATTGGAGTTGGGTGTTGCCTTTAAAGACCTAGGCGCTGCTGAAAATGACGAGATTAGATTTTATATCACCTGCCTTTGGGGTGGCGAGTTTCTGGAACGTTGGCCTTCTCATGGGGTATTATCAATTAAGGCGCCCACAGCCGATTTCGAAGCGGCTATGTGGAGCTAAGAAGAAGCAGGACTGATACGCTGGAAAACACCCCTTTCTTTAGCCATTAGACTTGCTCCTATAAAATACAGGAGGTTGTTAAAATGTATGAATTGATGATAGAGAGCCGTTTTGCTGCGGCTCATCAGCTTCGAGGTTACAAAGGACGTTGTGAAAATCTTCACGGCCATAACTGGAAAGTTCAGGTTGCTGTGACTGCCGATAGATTGAATGATATCGGCCTCGCCATGGATTTCGGTGATTTGAAAATGATAACCAACGAAGTGGTTTCGACTTTGGACCACGGTATGCTTAATGACATTTTTCCTTTTACGGAAATCAATCCTTCCTCCGAAAACATAGCCAAGTGGATTTACGAATCCTTGAAAAAAAGAATAGACACAGAAGATATTGAAGTTTCCTCTGTAACGGTCTGGGAATCAGAAACAGCTTCGGCAACTTACTACGAATAGTCGGAGCGAACCTGCATCTTCTGTCCAGAGGTGAAATCATATAGGGGCGAACCTTGTGTTCGCCCTTTCTTTATGCCCCTTTAGGTCTTTCCCCTTAGCCTCTTGTCCACTGTTTCTTGTGCTTTTGCAAAAAAACACTACAAATACATCAAGTTTGCAATCTCAGGTGCCGAAACAGAATTTAGTAATAGTAGTAAGTAGACTTGAATCAATAGGAGGAAAAGGCAAGATGCAAAGTGAAAACAAAAGCATATTAAATGACAACAGAGGTTTCACCTTGGTGGAGATAGCCATTGTTCTTATCATTATAGGGCTTATACTTGGGGCTGTGGTGAAAGGCAAGAATATTATACGGGGAGCGGAACAAAAGAAGGTCTACACCAAGTTTCTTAGTGAATGGCGAACAGCATATCTTAATTTCTATGATCGCACAGGAATTGTTCTTGGTGACACATACGATATATCAACCGCTTCGGTAGGTCAGGATGGCCAGGCGGATACAGCCGCGGGCGCTGCAGGCGCGCCATCCGCGGCCGGACAAGAAGACCTTACCACAGGAGATGCCGGGACTCCGCCTCTTTACCTTGGACTTAACCATGTTGGAATTGATCCGCCTGTCACCAATCTGAGTAATAACTATGAGTACAGATACACGGATAGTCAAGGAGGAAATCATATCCTCACAATTGCTTTCGTCTATGAACCAGCTGCCGGCTCTACTTACAACTATATGTGGATAACGGGAATTCCAAACGAACTGGCCATGGCTATAGACAACCTTGTGGACGGCTCTATAGACGGTGCAGATGGCGATTTTATTAATGCAACAATAGCCGACAACCAGCCTACCGGAGTAGCTTGGGGTACTAATGATGCCAGTCCCACCGTCGAAACCATTGCACGGTGGAAGATGGAATTTTAACGGAGAAAGCATATTGGGTTTTAAAAAGGCGGAAAAAGCTACTTATTGGAGCATCATTTTTGCCGCCTGCCTGGCTCTTGTTTTTTTTATATCCGTACATTTTTTCCTCGAAAGCTATTACCGGCATGCGCTTAACTCAGACAGGTTGGAAGTTATTACCCGGCAGGTGAGACTTCTTAAAAAACATCACCGGCTCATGGAGAAAAACAGGCGTATGATGGCCGATGTTGAGAACTTTACCAAGCAGGCTGATCAGTTGGGACTTACGCGGAAAAACTGGCAGTCTTATGATGTGAATATTCAGCAAGCTCTTGCCTTTAGCGAGATCGAAAAAATTTTGGCACAGGCTAAAAACTCTGACTCACATTATTTCAAACCGGTAATACTGCAACTTCACAGGTTTTCGGAAAGTGATAGGACGAAACAACAGGCGACAGTAAAACCATCTAACTCTGCGGATTCGTCGGAAACCATACAGAAGGACCTTATGATCACCATGCAGGGAGCTTTTCTTGTCAGGCAGATGTAGTAAAAGGTATGAAAAATGTTTGCAGCGAAAAGAGACTACATAATTGAACTAAGCGGCAGACTCTACTTCTGTTCGGAAAATAATGTTACACAGATCGAAGACCTTAAAGATGTGGAGACAGATGCATGGTTTATTTCGGATATGTCCGAAGCTGTATCCAGGGTGATGACCGTAGAAACTCCTGCTAAGTATTCGGATGTTATGGTTCGTAAAGCTTTGCAAGAAGCGGGTGAGTTTGACGAGCCTCTGCACGTAATAAGTCATTGGAAGAAAAAAAAAGGAAAACAGCTGTCGGAAAACTTCTTTACGGCCCTGCCGGTACGGCTTTTCTCACTCTACCGGGAGCAGATAAGCGAGAAAGAAGACTGTGTCTTGTTGTTTCCACTTTACTGCGTTCTTTTTCGTTTGTTACGCCGGACAAACCCCAAAGGTCCGGTCGCACTTGTTTTTAGGCACAGCCATTTTGCCGATTTGATTATTGCATCTTCCAAACAGGTCTACTTTGCCAATAGATGTACGGTGTATGAAGAGTTTATAGATCAGATCGATGTTCTCTGGGAGACTATCAAAGTCGATATCCGTGCTACGGAAGCCGAAAAACGCATCAAGGTGGAAAAAGTACTGTTGCTTAACTGGATGGACGTGGATATTGATTCGGAATGGCCTAAGGATATGAGGTGTGAATATTATCCATTGGAAAGTGAGGATTTTGTTTTCGAGGGGAAGGACATCTCATCTTCATTTCTTAAGGCGGTGTCCTTGCTGTTTGCCACAGATGCGGTGTCAGGACTTCAAGAGAAGTTTTTTTATTATTCCCGAAGGGCGGCTCCTTATCTAAATGCTTTTCTACTTGTTTTAGTGCTTTTGCTTTCCGGAGGTTATTACTGGTACGGAAAAAAATCCAATCAACTGGAAGAGAAAATAAAAACTGTGGAAAGCAGGTTGCTTGCTCTAAAGGATGACAAGCCATTGCCTAAAATTTCTTACAAGGAAACTCTGAAATTCATTGAGGAATTGGATCGCTACAGCCGGCTGGACTCATTCAAGAAAACAGTAGGAGATGTTTCAGAAGCTCTCTCTCGTAGTATGTCAATAGAAATATTAAAAGTAAATTACGGTAAAGAGGAAATTAAGCTGGAGGCGCTTGGCAAAGTAGAGGCCGACTTTGATACGGCTTATAAAGGATACCAGGCATTTGTCGATGCTCTTAGGCAAAAAGGATATAGTGTTATGCCTGGCAGCGTTTTTAATACCGAGATACGACAGGCTGATTTTCTTCTTAAGATCAGAAAGAAAATATGATGAAAAGAAAATATTATGGATTTGCGGCTGTCACAATAATGATTTTGTCCGTGATTCTAACCGGGTTTTATTACGTACGATCGGCAAAGATCTTGGCCGGGCAGAGAAATATTATCACTTTTAAACCAATAGAGAAAATCTCTATGCCCGAGACAGGAGAGATGAATAAAATTATGAGATTGAAAACCAGACTGACTAAACTTGCTTATCCCGGAACTGAAGAGTCATCTCCTGTTAACCTTGAGCTTTTTGGTTATCGTCCTTTGGCTCAGCCTGGTAAACAGAGTGGTCGAAGGGATGATGTTGCCCGTTTAAGCGATCCGGTTCGGATGGATTACAGGTTAACCTTTGCTTTTGCCGCAGGAGACAAACGGTACTGCTTAATCAACGGCATGTTTTACTCTGAGGGTACCAGTTTGCCTGATGGCTCAAAGATCGTAAAAGTTGAACCCGGCAGAGTTCTTATAGTCAAAAATAAACGCACTATGTGGATAGAACTCAGCCAAGACACAATCGAAAGAAAGAAGGATATAAGTGTTTTATCCAATCATCAAGAGGAAGAATTTAATGAGGGCTAAAAGTAATTTTCTTTACGAACTACTCCTATGCCTTCTTTTGTCCGGATGCGCCGGCACGCCAACAGCAATACCGGATCCTTTTCCTGCTGCTGCGGAAGACGCCATCTCGTTGAAAGTTGTTAAGGAATCGGAAAAGCTGGCTCAAGATATGAAGATTCTTAATGATTTACTCGAAAAAAAAGCCGTAAAAATATTGGATATAGAACCTGTCATGCCGGTATACAATCCTCTTGATGACCATACGGTTTCCTTTTCCATGATTGATGAAGATTTTCAGGTTGTTCTGTTTTCACTGGCCAAGGCTGTCGGAATGAATCTTATACTCGATCCTGAGTTTAGTGTTGAAAAGAGGCTGATTACACTCAACTTCGACCATGTACCGGCATCCACTATTCTTAACGAGATTTTAAAATCATTCGACCTCTACTATGAGATAGATCAGAATGTTATTCGTATTAAGCAGATGGAGGAGAGATTCTTCAAACTGAACTTTCTGGACACATCTCTAACCTCTTCTTTTAACGTGGGCGGAGATGTCCTGGGAGTCGGAGATGTCAGCACCGGGGGGTTGACAGGCAGCTTTAATATCTCCGGCGAGAGCTCCAAAAGCGGGAATGTTTATGACCTTGTTGAGGAGATGCTAAAGAGGGTTAAGTCGCCAAAAGGGAAATATTCGCTTAACCGTATTTCAGGCAGCCTTTATGTGAAGGATACCCCGGCTGTGCTCCAGAGCATAGCAGCAATGATCAACCGTCTTAAAGAGACTCTAGGCAGGCAGATACTTATAGAGGCCAGAATAATAGAGGTCTCCCTTTCCGACGGCTACAAGTTCGGAGTCGACTGGAGATACCTGAGGGACTCCCTGGCCCAATCCACAAAACTGGACAACATTTCCTGGCGTCTCGATGCAGGTTTGGTAATCAACGAGGGAACTGCAAAAGGTGTTTCCACACTATCTACAGCAAACAGTTTTTCGGCGGTTATCAATGCATTAAAAACGTTTGGCAATGCAAAGATTGTTTCCAATCCCAGCGTTCGTGCAAAACACGGCCAGCCGGCTATGATTAGCGTAGGGACATCGTTTACCTATAAGGAAAGCGTTGAAACAACCACAACAAATTACAGCGGCGCCACTTCAAATCAATATACCACACAGGTAGAAACGTCCACGGTATTTGACGGCCTTATTCTTGGAGTGATCTCATTTATAGATGACGATGGGATGATTACCCTGCTGATCAACCCCATAAAGAGTGATGTGGATCCGGCAAGCCTGGAGCCGGAAGCTCTTGGAGGTGGCGACAGTATTTCGCTTCCCAAGGTCAGTATAAAAGAGATAAGCACAACCATAAACCTTCATGACAAGGATGTTGTAGTACTGGGAGGTTTAATAGACAGGCGCAGGATAACGAAACAGGAAGGACTTCCCCTACTGTCTCGAATTCCTTTTTTGGGGCAGTTATTCAGAAAGGATTTTGAGACACAGGAAGCAAGGGAGTTGGTAATTGTACTAAAAGTATCCTTGATATGAAAGCAGGCTAGGCAACTCAGGACTATAAAGCAGAGGGAAGTCAAAACGAAATATTTTTGTGTGACAATACTATGAGTGTAATATATGACGCACTGAAAAAGCTTAACTCTTCCTCAAGAGCCGAAGTACCTGGACGGGATGTCAAGCCAAGAGTTATCGGTAACATATTTACCTTTCCATTGCTTTATCTATCACCCGGAGGCCTTCTTATCATAATGCTGTTTGTTCTGCTTGCCTCTGTCGTATTTGTTTTTGGAGTTAACTATTTCAAACAGTTTCTTCCGGGTGAAACCGGCTTGGTCCGGGTTGTCAGCCGGCAAAGCCCCGGAGATAAAGACAGGTTATCAAAACAACCGGGAAAAAAACGGCCTGTTGATGCGGATTTAAAGTCAGGGAAAGACTCTATTGATAATAAAGTGTTGAAGAAAACCACTGATAACCATGAATTACCGCGGAAGCTCAGCAGGCTTGATAAAGCTGATGTTTTGAAAAAAATGCAGCCACGTTTTCTTCCACGTGCTGTAAGTCCGGACAATAAGCAGCCATCACCCGTGTTTCGGCCTGTCACAAATGCCGGTGAAAATGCTTTGCAAAATATTAGGCAAAACACCATGCGTAATTTCAGACCCGCTTCTATACGCAGTGCTTCTGCAGAAGCTGTTATAGATTACGATCAAATGCCTCCTTCTCAGGATATTAAAATCGGAATTGAAAAGATCACACCGGGTAAATCAGGCAGCCTGCCTGACTCTGCGGATACAGAGAGCCTGAAATATTTATCACAAGTACCAGGTTATGAGCAGCTTTATGTAAAAGCAAAAGATGTAGAGGCTTCTACAGAGGTTAAATCAGAGGCAGAAGTAGCATCATCGGGTATAAATAAATTTCCAGCCGAACCGGTGACTGTAAAAAAAGAGCCTGTTCAAAACGGCAGTACGAAAAAAACGTATCAGATTAGCAAGCTGGTAGCAAAACTGGAAAAAACAATGCGTACTAATAAAGATAAAAAAGTCGAGGGTTACCTGGATGAATTAACTCGTCTTAAAGGGTCGGATGATGCTTATGTCTTGAAGATGAAAGCTTTCTGGCACATGAGCCGTAATGAGTACAATCTTGCCACTGATATCTTATCTGAGGTCCTGGCGGAGAATAAAAACGATATTGAAGCTGGAATCAATATGGCAATCTTAGAGATAAAGACAGACAGGATAAAAGAAGCCAGAAAAAGGCTGAAAAGGCTTAACAGGTTATATCCGGACAATGCAATGATCCAAAACCTGCAAAAAAAGATATTGCGATAAATGCGAACTTATAAGCTATTAGAACAGTGGACGTCAATGGTTCTTTATAGCTGTTTGATAATATTAACACTCTGGAGCGGAGCAAAAACTATAAATTATGCCATGGATATGATGTTTTACAAAGACTATTTACTAAGCTGGAGGCAGGCCATTGAAGCATGTTCTGTGGAGAAGGGAACCTGGCCGGAATATACAGAGTCTATGCTTGTTCTTTACATGGATAAAGTTACGGATATGATGAAATCAACTTCTGTCGGTCTTCCGGATTCGAACTCGCCAGATGCATACATATATATACTGAAAAAAATTAATAAACCGGAACAGAAGATATTTATGCTCTGTTTTGCTGATAAGCTCATATTGTACGGTATAAGAGAAGAAACATTACGGCGTATTGATAGGTTTATTGATGCAAAGTCTGATTTAAATGCAGGAGCGTTCAGAGCCAAAGCTGCTTCAGACGGCATAACGTTTATAGGGTACTGGAAGATATGATTAGGCAAAATTCAAACAGCCCTTCACCTAAACCATGAAAGAAGAACTTATATACCTGGATTTTTTCGGACTGAAGCACAACCCGTTTCCATTGACACCGGATGTGGACTATATTTTCTGTTCCAGAAGTATTGATAGGATTATCACAGAGATAGTCCATGGTATCGTTGCACGTAAAGGTTTTATGGTTATGGTTGGTGAAGTAGGTCTGGGCAAGACGACCATAAGCCGTAAAATTATGGAGCTCATGGAAGACAAGGAAGTAAAGACTGCCCTTGTTTTTCATACATTTTTTCAGGAGGTGGACTTATTAAAGGAGATCAACCGTGATTTTGGTTTGGAGACAACATCAGATAACCTGGAAGGTCTGTCACAACTTAGCCTGCTTAATGATTTTTTGCTGCAAAAGAGTCGTCATGGGACGAACTGCGCCATTATTATTGATGATGCCCAGAACCTGAGCCACAAGAGCCTGGAGCTTATCCGGATGATATCCAATCTGGAAGCGAACCGTGAAAAATTAGTGCAGATTTTGCTTATAGGCCAGCCGGAACTACTTGATAAACTAAACTCTCATGAACTGCGTCAGCTAAAAAGCCGAATCGTAATCCAGAAGGAGGTAAGTCCCCTTAATCTGGAAGAACTTGAAAAATATATCCTTTTTAAACTTTACGCAGCCGGCAGTCAAGGAGTGATAAATCTTAAGAAAAATGCGGTGAGAACACTGCATCATTTTACCGGTGGAAATATGAGACAGGTGAATATACTGATGGATCGCTGTCTTTATGCCGCCTATCTGCATAACACAAACACAATATCAAGAGATCTTGTTCTTGAAGCCGGTAGAGACCTTCATATAACTAAAGCCAGCATAAGCCGGCAATATATTCTAGCAATCAGTCTAACTATGGTTGTTATATTTATCTCGATATTTTTGGCAGGTTGGAATATTTTAAAGTCTGACCAACAAATATCATCAAGAACGGATACGGAAACACAGGTGGTCGTACCTGAGCAGATGATAAGCTTCCTGGAGGCCTACGGCCTTTCGGATTTTGCCGGTTTACTTTTTAACGCAATACAAAACAACCGCCTTGAGGAAGCGGCAGATGATATTAATAATGAAACAGGTTATCAGATGATTGTTCTTTTTGAACCTCTTGATAGCGTAAGAGCTAGATTCGATATATTAAACCTTCCGCCTAACTCAGAGGGAAAGGAATTATATATTTTGTTTTGGAAACCGGAACTTGAGGTGGATAAGTTCTACTGGGGATACGAGGGCCCTGAGATTGTTCAGCTCCAAAAACTACTTTCAAAGAGCGACTACTATCTTTTTGAAGAGGATGGAATTGTCGGGAAACTCTTAATGGATGCTGTTGTCAGGTTTCAAAAGGATAATGATCTTGCGGTTACAGGTTTTCCGGATAAAACAACAATCTTTTTGCTGTCTAATAAAACGGGCGAAAAATTTGTGGCCGCCTCTTCTGTTTATGAGTAGCTATGTTTTTTTAAAAAAACAGAAAATTGAAACACAATGATTGCAACGAATCAAAAAAAAGAATCAAAAAAACCGATAGGCAAACTTCTGATGGAAAAAGGTCTGATTACCGAGAGCCATATTCAGTTGGCTCTTCAGGAACAGAAGATCACCAAAGAGAAACTGGGAGAAGTTCTTGAGCGTCTGACTTTTGTCACCCAATATGATGTTGCCACCACCATCTCCGAGCAGGAAGGAATCCCTTACCAGGATCTAGATGAGATAGTTCCACAGGAAAAAGTCCTGAAAATGTTTAACAAACGCATCTGTCTGAATAATGTTTTTCTGCCTTTAAGTATCGAAGAGCGAACTATCAAAGTAGCTACCGGGGATGTGTGGAAGCCGAACCTATCCCAGTTAATCATTAGGCATACAGGCTTGCAACTCCAGTTTGTTTTAGCCGAACGGAACAAGATCATTAATGCCATTAATACACATTATTATTTCCTGGAACATCCGGTTCAGACTTTGATTCAGAACGAAATAAATATGCTGGTGCATGACGAAGACATGGTTCGGGGGATGGATGACTTGCTGAAGTACTTGTTTCATTATGCAGTTAAGATGCGAACTACGGATATTCATATCCGGCCTATGGAAAGATCTATTAATATCGCTTTCCGGTTGGATGGCGTGCTGACAACGGTCCTGTCTCTTCCTCCACAAGTAAAAAGAATCGTTTCCTCCATAAAGATGAAGGCAGAGATGGATATTGCAGAGCAGCGCCTGCCGCAGGACGGACGCTTTTCGGCCTCGATTCTTAATAATGAGTATGATTTTCGAGTTTCTACGATCGTATCTCCATATGGAGAAAACGTGGTATTAAGGCTTCTGCCCAAAGCAAGCTCTATTATAGGTATGGGACAGTTGGGGTTCTTTGACGAGGATGTCAGCAAAGTAGAAAATATGTTCGATGAACCTTTTGGAATGGTGCTCCTTACCGGACCGACCGGGTCGGGTAAAACAACCACACTGTATGCCGGGGTAAGAAGCCTTGACCTGCTTGCTAAAAACGTATTGACTGTAGAAAATCCTATCGAATACAATGTCCCCTTGATTCGCCAGACACAGGTGAATGAAAAGGCCGGATACACTTTTTCCAATGCCATACGTAACTTTCTGCGGCATGATCCGGATATCATGCTTATTGGAGAAATTCGTGATTCCGAAACCGCGGCCACGGCAATAAGCGCCTCTGTAACCGGTCACCTTGTTCTGTCTACTCTACATACAAACACCGCTATTGGAGCAATCCCCAGGCTTAGAGACCTGGGTATCCGCTCATTTCTTCTGGCCGATTCTCTGCTGGGGGTTGTTAGTCAGCGGTTAGTACGGAGGATATGCTCCAACTGCAAGGAAGAGTATGAAGCGTCTTATAGCGAAAAGAAGTATTTAGGCGAGCCGGATCTTACAACGCTCTACCGTGGAAAAGGGTGTGAGGTCTGTAATGATAGAGGTTATCTTGGAAGAACTCTTGTTTATGAAATCCTTACAGTAGATGAGACAATAGCCTCACTGATCGATCAGGAAGTTGAAATGAAAGATATTGCTGAAGCTGCGAAGTCCTCCGGGTTTATTGATACATTTAATGTGGCTGTACGCAAGGTGAAAGAAGGCATTACCACTGTAGATGAAATAGTGCGGGTGCTGGGTAGTGTTAGAAGGGTAGGATAGGAGGAAGGTGAACTATTTTCGTTACAAGATAATGGAGCCGACCGGCAGGATAGCATCAGGTGTTATAGAGTTGCCCTATGACAACACCTTGTCCGCTATTACACACCTTGAACGATCTGACAATACCGTTATTTATGTCAAGAAAATGAATGCGGTGATAGCATCCATGATTTCTGTTGTCACGAAGGGCTTACGCAGAAAGGTAAGCAGGGATTTTCTGGCGGAAACACTGAGTAATATATCTGTTATGTTAAAAGCCGGCCTTGCCCTTATAGTCGCCCTCCGAGAAACGACTGAAGAGTCGGGTAATCCTTATTTTGACAATACTATTAATACAATGGCTACAGATATAGAAATGGGATCCACTTTTTCTGAAGCTGCTGCCAAGCACCCGCATCTTTTTCCTAAAACCGTTATCCACCTTTTCCGTATAGGAGAGGAAAGCGGTAATCTGGATAATATGCTTATGGATGCTTCGCAACACCTGCGACGTTTACAGCAGATCATCAGTGACACTAAGCAGGCGCTTCTATACCCTGCTTTCGTTTTTGTCACTATGGGCTCAATGATGATCTTTTGGTTTTACTACGTGGTGCCCAAGATCCTGTCTCTTTTTACCGAGATGCAGGTGGAGTTGCCGTTGCTGACCGTGTATGTTCTTAATTTTTCTGAGTTTGTTCAGGAGTATATTCTGTTGATTCTGATGATTCCGGCTTTGGCGGCTGCATTATTGGTTGCCGGCATAAAGCGCAGCAGGAAAGTTAAGAAAATATTTGACGAGTTTCTTCTGAGGCTACCTGTTTTTCACACCATTATAACCGCGTCCAACCTTGCTTTTATTACGGAGTATCTAAGCTTACTGCTGAATGCAGGGCTGGATATCCGACGATCGTTGTCCATGCTGACCGAGTCGATCGATAACGAGGTATTTAGAAAAAAAATGGGCGTAGTTCAAGACGGATTATACCTGGGCAGCGGAGTTGCCGACTCTTTTCGCTCTGTCCATATATTTCCTCCTTTTGTGACCAGGATGATCAGTGTTGGTGAACAAAGCGGCTCTCTTACTGAACAATTAAAATATATTTCTGAGGATTACAGGAAAAAAATATCCGCCATAGTTGCCTCCATGGGCAAAATGATCGAACCGGTTGTTCTTATTTTTGCCGGACTTATATTCGCTATAATTTTGGGCGCTATCTTTTTGCCTATCTACGACCTGGTTGGACAGGTGGGAAGCAGGTAGAGGATTAAGTTCTTTGGTGAGCACAGGGAAATTCAAGAAGCATTCTGGCATGGGCCGCCTCCACCTTAAAGCTGAACTTCTCGGCATTGCTTGAGCCTCTTTTGAAAAACTGTTACCGGTACATTACAGGTGATGATTGTTTTAAACTGATAGCTGTCAAGATGACGCCAGCGGCGTTTCCTGTGCTCATGAATATGCATCCGCTGGTGACATTTGGGACAGGCCCAAATCGTTCCTTTAAAGGATACATCTATCTCGATCTCTCTCTGTTTAGGCTTAAGATTAACTGCCTCAACGTACCATGGCGGCTCAATGCCCAATATCTGCTCATATAAACGTGTATCTTTCATGGATCATATTATGCCTAATCCCACGAAGATGACCGGCAAATCCCATTTTACGTGACCGGAATTAACTCATTCAAAAGCCGAAGAATTTATTATAAGTGAACATTTCATATACGATATAGAAATCGGTCAATTAGTTC
>JALUUO010000093.1 GCA_027021335.1 Nitrospirota bacterium | reverse complement strand
ACGCGAATCACGGCTGCCTCTTGAGAAAAATCTTGAAACATTTGAACTGAAACAACTGCCAAAAAAAGTAAACCTTCAAATTAAAACACTTCTGATGGGGGACTTCATTAATCACAACGAAAATGTGCTGATCTTCGGCAATCCCGGCAGCGGCAAAACACATCTGGTATGCGCACTGGGACAGGAATTGATCAGACAGAATAAACGAATTTACTTCAGTACGTGTGCTTTACTGCTACAGGAACTTCTTCTGGCCAAAAAGAACCTGCACCTTCCAAGGCTCCTGAAGAAACTCAGCCGCTTTGATGCAATAATCATTGATGATATAGGTTATGTGCAGCAGGAAAAGGAAGAAATGGAGGTCCTCTTTACCCTCCTGGCTGAACGATATGAGCAGGGCAGTGTCATGATCACATCAAATCTGCCCTTTTCAAAATGGGAAAAAATATTCAAAGATCCCATGATGACAGCTGCGGCTGTCGACCGGATCGTGCATCACAGCGTAATTCTGGAACTCAATATTCCAAGTTATCGAATAATTACCGCGAAAAATAGAAAGTTGAAGGAGGCAAGCTGATTATTCACTAACGACATTTAGGGAATTCTAATTGTCGTTGCTCGAGAATTATACTTGACGTTTTACACGATGCCAATCTGTCACGTGGTATGCGGCAGCTCAACGGCGTCTATACCCAAAAATACAATTGGAGACACAGCAAGACCGGTCACCTATTTCAGGGCCGATATAAGATTTTGGTCAAGAAAGAGAACTATCTACTTCTTAATTAAGTCTTTGGGCAGGTTAGTTTTTAATCTTCTTTGTCAGCCATGAGGGTTTTTGTTAATTCTATAACCCCTCTGTCTATATAACAGGTATCGCGTTCAACCAAAGTATTATTTGATGATGCAAGCGTGCTCTCATTATTAGATGATTTATTTTTCTCTTCCATAAGTTAACTCTCCCTTTTTTAACTTAATAGTTTTTCCCTATATCGTTGTGCTTTATAACTCATATAATTAAATAACGCATCCGCATAGGTAGCCATTATTTGAAAATGTTCCGATACATTAAATACTGAATCTAATGAATCCAGACATAAAAAACCATAGAGGATTGGTTTTTCATTATGACTATGTCGCCATCGAATAGGCACTACAATAGTAGCATTGTAATATTTATGAAAATTTTCCGTCTCGTTATCATAATTGCTTCCTACGAACTTTGGGGACGTTGTTGCATACTATGCAAAACTATTAACAGGCAAGACTAAAAAATACCACAAAAATATGATATACTCTCAATACTTGACATTGAAAAGGTATCTGATTCTAAGAGGGATAGGAAGGGGTTTTTAACCCCTCCCTCCCACACCACCTCGGCATGCGGGTTCGCACCGGGCGCCAAGAGTGTCGAACCGTAGTTTGACCATTGAACCATTTACGAACCATTTACGTCGACCGTTCGGCCAAAACTATGCACAGAGCATAATGGGTACAGCTCTCTCTTGACTTCAGGCCTTCGCTTCATCATACAGAATCCACTACTATGCCGCCTGCTTATTTCTGCCCGCTCATCTCATGCATTACTACATGAAGCGCTACCACCAGAGACGGTCGCAAAGTCGGGCAGGTCTCCCCGGGTAAGAACATGATCTTTCCCTGCACAACTACCGCATTTACCATCCCCCATGTTCTCCAGACGGCTTTCGTTATGTTGTGCTCACTTTAGCCAGGGATTCGGCCTTATATGCGGTTTCTGTCCGTCAGCTCGCAGGTTTGCACTCAGGCTTCCTTCAGATGGTCGGTCGCTCCTTCACCCTTGCCTTCGGCTAGTACTTTTTAAAGTTGACAACTTTGTCTCCTTACTGGAAAATGTACAGGGGACTTATGAACTTTGGGGACGTTGTTGCACACTATGCAAAACTATTGACAGGCAAGACTAAAAAACACCACAAAAATATGATATACTCTCAATATTTGACATTGAAAAGGTGAACTTTGGGGACGTTGTTGCACACTATGCAAAACTATTGACAGGCAAGACTAAAAAACACCACAAAAATATGATATACTCTCAATACTTGACATTGAAAAGGTATCTGATTCTAAGAGGGATAGGAAGGGGTTTTTAACCCCTCCCTCCCACACCACCTCGGCATGCGGGTTCGCACCGGGCGCCAAGAGTGTCGAACCGTAATTGGACCATTCAACCATTAACGAACCATATGATATGAATGTGAGCAATACATAATCCATCATTGCGCCTGATACACTTTATGTGAATAACAATGGGGCCTGTCCTTGACATGGGACAATTTTCACCAATTGCCGCAACCCTTTTTCTGAGCTTACTGTCCCAGTTCATCTCCTTCTTGAATTTTTGTCTTATGTCAAGGGCAGGCCCCATTGTCGCAGGCCTCGGTGGTGATGGTAAATCCAGGCGGCACCGGTATGCCCAGGTTGGTCATCTCCGCCAGGCCGACTCCCTTGCCGCCAAGAAGATCTTTCATGTCTCCTTTTCCATCGGCTTTTTTGTTACCAAAAAAATAGACGTACTTTTTTGCCATATTATCCTCCTTGGAGTTTTTTGTTGAAGTATTGAGCGATTACAGGTATTTAGGGCTAATAACATAACATTCTTATAATGATTCTTCCCATGTCGTCTGTTTCGAAAAAAATGTGCGCCTTCTCCATGCAAAAATTCATGCAACAGTTTAGGTTGACGAATTCCCGGCTTTCGGACTTTCCTTATTTTATATTAATGGTATACTGAGTTTTGAAAGATTAAAAAACAATATTTGCAGCTTTACCAGGAAAAGTCTACCATGATAACAAAGACGAGGCATAAAAGGCTGACAGTGTTGCAAGTAGCAACAATCAATAAGCCGATCAAACAGGATATCGGTTATGGTCCAATAGAAACTGTTATTTACAATATTGATAAAGGGCTCCGATCTTTAGGTCATAGGTCTATCGTTGCATGTTCCGCCGATTCCTGTATCGCGGGGGAACAATACATCACTGTCCGGCAAAGTCTAGGTGGCTATGTACATGAAAGCGCTCCGCAACAAATAAATGTCGTTAAGATGCACCTTTCGAAGGCGTTGAAAAGGGCAAAGAAGGGCGACATTGATCTCATCCACATGCACGGATGGCTGGATTACATTTACAACGGTTTATTCCGTCCGCCTCTGCCGATCGTGATGACTCTTCATGTGCAGGCCGAAGACAGTTGCCTTAATCAAAAAGCCGACTATCAACGGTTTAACATTATGCAGAAGCCCTCCATGCATTTCGTAGCAATAAGCGAATACCAAAAACAGCAGCATAACGGCTTGGCAAATATTAAAACTGTCCATCATGGAATTGAGATGCGAGACTGGCAATTTAAAGACAAGCCGGTCAGAGACAGCTATTTATTCAATATAGGCAGGATAACCTCTGTCAAGGGACAAGATAAAGCCATAGAAGTTGCGAAAAGAACCGGCTCTAAACTCATCATTGCCGGTTGTGTTCAGAATAAACCCGCTGACAAGAAATTTTTCGAAGGCTTGAAGGCTTCTATCGACCTATTTGTGGACATTGGCGGACATCCTGTTGATAAAGACTATTATGAGAAGGCAATGAAGCCTTTACTGGACTGCGACAAACAGATTATCTACATCGGAGAACTTGGCAAAGAGCAAAAGAAGGAGTGGTATCGGCATGCACGGGCCACCTTGTTTCCTATTGCCTGGGGAGAGCCATTTGGACTCGTCCTGATCGAATCAATGGCATGCGGCACACCAATCCTGGCATTCAAAGAAGGAGCCGTTCCGGAAATTGTGGTGGACGGTAAAACAGGGTTCGTGGTGAATTCTCTGGATGATATGGTTGGGGCAGTTGACCGTCTCGACAGCATCGATCCTTATGAATGCCGGAGACATGTGCAGAATCATTTCTCTATGACAAGTATGGCTTCTAAATATTCAGAGTTGTATCAGCAGATACTCGACGATTACGAGTATAAAAAAACATTAGCCAGCTATGTCAGGTTGCCGGCCAATAATTTCCTGCAACTGCTCCTTCCCCATGGCAACATGGCCTCGTAATTGAACTATGCCTAAAGATATTCCGGTAAGCAACGGCAATCTCCTGTTTAACTTTGACTCGGACTACCGCATTCGGGATGTATATTTCCCCTTGATAGGCCAAGAAAACCATTCAAAGGGACATCCCTTTCGGTTCGGGGTGTGGGTGGATGGACGTTTCTCCTGGATGGGTCCGGAATGGAAAAAGGACCTGAGGTATCATGATAACAGCCTTGTGACTGATGTCTTTCTGAAAAACGAGGCTTTGTGTTTGGAGCTTCGATGTAGTGACGCAGTTGACTTGGATTTGAACGTATATATTAAAAAGATCGAGGTGACAAACCTGGGAGGCAAGGATCGTCAAGTAAGGCTCTTTTTTTCCCACGACTTTCACATGTATGGCAATGATATCGGAGATACGGCTTATTTTGATCCGCGAACCCGTTCCATAATCCATTACAAAGCCAATCGGTACTTTCTCGTCAATTGTTCAGGGGCTGAAAAGGAAGGTGGTGTCAAATATTTCGCTTGCGGAATCAAGGAGAGCGAGGGAAAAGAGGGAACCTGGAAAGATGCTGAGGACGGCAAGTTAAGTGGATACCCTGTCGCCTGGGGCTCTGCCGACTCCACAATCGCAATACACTTGCAGGTGCCCACGGACGGTAAAGCAACGGCTTTTTACTGGGTGGCTGCAGGCATGCAATATCATGAGGTGGCTGAACTCAACCAAGCAGTTTTAGAGAAGACGCCGGCAGAACTGATTAATCATACGTCTAATTATTGGAGAGCATGGGTTCAAAAAGAGCCCAGGCATTTTGGAGACCTGCCCAAAACTGTCACCGATATTTTCAACCGAAGCCTCCTTATTTTAAGAACACAGATTGACAACCGTGGAGCAATCATTGCCGCAAATGACTCGGATATCATCCGTTTTGGTAAGGATACTTATTCTTACATGTGGGGCCGCGATGGGGCCTTTGTCGCCGCTGCGCTGGCGAGGGCTGGCTACTTTAATGTGTGCAGGATTTTTTTCGACTTCAGCGCCCGGGTTCTGTCAGAGGAGGGGTACCTTTTTCAGCACTATAATCCGGATGGTTCGCTGGCCAGCAATTGGCACGCCTGGTTAGTGGAAGGAGAAGAGGTTCTCCCCATACAGGAGGATTCGACGGCTCTGGTTCTCTGGGCGCTCTGGATACACTACGAGGGTTCAAGGGACATAGAATTCATTAGGCCACTCTACAAAAAGCTTATTAAAAAATCCGCCGACTTTCTGGTATCGCACCGTGATTCAGAGACCCTGCTGCCTCTCCCCTGCTTTGATCTCTGGGAAGAGCGTTACGGAGTGCACGCCTTTACCGTAGCAGCAGTGATTGCCGGAATCAGAGCAGCGGCTAATTTTGCAAGGCTCTTTCAAGATACCTCATTAGCCGAGACATATGACACAGTGGCCGATCAAATGAAGGAAGGGCTTGCCAAACACCTATATCACACTGGTTTAAAGAGGTATGCCCGCTCAGGTTACCGGAAGGGCAAGGGCTATGAGCTTGATGAAGTAATTGATGTCAGCCTTTTGGGGCTTATAACTCTGGGAGTATTTTCACCCAAAGATCCGAGGATGATAGAAACGATGGAGGCCATACGCCAGCAATTATGGCTTAATTCTCCTGTTGGAGGCTGTGCCCGATACCAGAATGATACTTATCAACGGGAGGATGATAGTCCAAAGGATATCCCAAGCAACCCATGGTTTATCTCAACTCTCTGGTTAGGGGAGTATTTCATCGCTCGAGCCGAAAATCTTCAGGAACTTCATGAAGCCCTGCCTTATCTTGAATGGTGTGCGAAAAATGCGCTTCCATCTGGTGTGCTTGCAGAGCAGGTGCATCCTGTAAACGGTTCCCCTCTTTCTGTTTCCCCGCTCACATGGAGTCATTCCGCTTTCATATGGGCAGTGCTGGAATACGCGGAAAAGTTCAACTCTTTACAAAATAAATAGTAACTGTTCACGGGGGGGCAGGGGTCGGTTTTTTTCTGTAGACACGTTAAATCATTATAACTGCAAGAGTCAGGAGTCAGAATAAAAAGCAGTTGTAGTCAACCATAGCGCTTGCGCTGCATTATTTCCCTGTAGTGAGCTTGTCTGTCCCCACGCTTTCTTTAGGCATGATATAGAATGTTGAGATTTTCCGCTGCGGTTACGAGTCTTTTGTCCTCCGTCCACAACAATGTCTTCGTCAGGATACTGGATGCCAGCAGGTGGGTGTCCACAAGTCCAATCCCTATCCCCATTAAACTGTGCTTCTCGATTAGATATAAAACCTCGTCGTCAGTAGCAATTTCAGCCGCAGGGAGAGCCTTCAGCAGGGAGATGATTTCGTCTCGTCTTTTCATGTTTCCGCATGCCAGTTCTCCGATCACAAAGGGATGTGTCAAGACAAGCCCGTTTAGCAGTAATTCCTTGAGCCGGTCATTGGCCTTGCGAAAGTGGTTAACCCAGATAGAGGTATCGACCAGAATCACCGTTACTTCCGGTGAGATCTTCTTCGCGGAATTGACTGGAGTTGTTTCTCGGAGCCTCCCAATTCTGTAAGCCTCCGGCAGCTCTCCCGTGCGATCAATGCTTCCAGGCCAGCTCGCACCAGTGCAGTCTTCTCCGAGACACCGGCGAGTAGCGCCGCCTTCTCAAGCAGTTTATCATCTATGTTCAATGTCGTTCTCATATGTATTAATATGCATGAATAATGCATCCATGTCAAGTGATTAACAAGTCGTCCCTGAAAAACTAGACAAGCCCTTGTTTTTATTGGTAAAAGTTGCAATGTTTGTGGTATAATAAACACCGGAAATCGTTAAAAATCTTACGAAAGCTGGTGATTTATGCGACCTAAAAAGCTAAGTGGAGACCAAGGTGATCTCTTCCGTGCCCGTCTGGATCAGATCCTGGATAGGAGGCATTGTCTTTTCGTTGTTTCGCATAAAGTGAACTGGACGTTTTATGAAGAGGCGTTTGGGTCATTTTATGTGTCGGACAAAGGCCGTCCTGGTTTGCCGATCCGTTTGTTGGTAGGGCTTCATTATCTGAAGCACATGTTCAACGAAAGCGACGAGTCTGTTGTGGCTCGTTTTGTCGAGAATCCGTATTGGCAGTATTTCT
>JALUUO010000092.1 GCA_027021335.1 Nitrospirota bacterium | reverse complement strand
CTGTTGAATGATATGGCCAGCCCTGATCATATAGCCAAAGTTGCGCAAAAAATAATCGACTCGCTGTCAGAGCCGATAGAACTTGAAGGCCGTGATATTTATGTAACCGTCAGCATAGGAATAAGCATATCTTCAACTGAAGGCACCGACCCTGATAATCTTATCCGGTATGCGGACATTGCCATGTACCGCGCAAAGGACCATGGGAAAAACATTTACCAGATTTACTCTCCGTTAATGAATGCCCGCGCATACGAAAATATGGAGATGGAAACGGCCTTGCGCAAAGCATCGGACCGCGGGGAATTTGAGGTCTGGTATCAGCCCAAGTTTGATCTGAAAAACAGCCTCATTGTTGGAGCCGAAAGCCTGGTGCGATGGAGGCACCCTGAAAAAGGAATGATCTCTCCGAATGATTTTCTCCCCCTCGCATCGGAAACAGGCATTATAGCGCTGATAGATGAGTGGGTGCTCAGGGTGGCAAGTCTTCAAAATAAAGCGTGGCAGGATGCAGGTTATCACCCTATCACCATATCCGTCAACCTTTCAGACGGTATATTCAAGAGAAATGATCTTCTCGAAATAGTTGCAAACATATTGAAAGAAACGGAGATACAAAACGGTACGCTTGAACTGGAACTGACGGAAAACATTATGATGAAAAATGTAGATCAATCAAGAATAATCATGGAGAAACTGAGAGCCATGGGGGTACAGCTCTCAATTGACGACTTCGGCACCGGACACTCATCTCTGGCCCACTTAAAGCGTTTTCCTATACATACGCTCAAAATTGACCGCTCTTTCATAAGCGATATTGTTTCAAACCCCGATGATGCAGCTATTGTTGAAGCTATCATAGCTATGGCAAAAATATTAAACCTCAATGTTGTCGCTGAAGGGGTTGAAACTTTAGAACAGCAGAACTTCCTTGCCAGGAGTGACTGCAACCAGGTTCAGGGATATTTCATCAGCAAGCCTGTTCCTGCCGCGGAGTTTGAGACGATTCTTAAAAAACAGAATCAACAATGGAAGGAAACAGTATAAAAGGAGACAGCGGTTTTTCCATATCTTGTTGCAATTTTTTTCAATTAAAACTAAACTTGGCGAAAAAGTGGAAAGACTGAAAAACAGTTTTTTATCATTTTCATAAAAACGGAACCCGGTCTTTTCACTAAACCGTCAAACGTAAGATGCGAATAAATACAATTTGGAGAGGTGGCTATGACTGGAACGGAAAGGGGCTTCCACGGTGAAAAAAGAAAGGACCGTCTGATTCATGAACATATCCATGATCCCTACAGGGATCGTGAAAAGATTAAGGAACCGGCCTTTTGTCCAGACTGTTCCGCCGTACGGGACAACGGGCGGTGGCGCCGGGGTGACAGGCCTGCAGGAGCGCATGAAGATCTTTGCCCGGCATGCCGCAGGATTAACGACAGGTGTCCGGCAGGCAACCTGAATCTTGGCGGCAATTTTCTGAAAGAACACAGGAGCGAGATAATAGGCCTTGCCCAAAATGAGGAACAAAAAGAAAAGGGCGAGCATCCTCTTCACAGGATCATCCGGATTGAGGAGGGTGATGACAGTATAGAAGATATTCACCTTCCCAGACGTATAGGAGAAGCGCTTCATAAGGCTTACGGCGGCAGCCTTGATTTCCATTATGAAGAGGAAGCATATTTTCTCCGCGTAAAATGGAACCGGTAAACCGGGCCGGATATAAACTCGAGCTCTGTATACAGATATAAACCTCGAATCATTTTCCCGTTAAGCGGAATATCGCAGAAACGAACGATCCGCCCGCAACACTAACCGGGACGTATATACTGATCGTCGTCCCGCTGCCTCATCAGAAAGTGTTGCCGAATACAGTATCGTTGCCACATCCAAAGTCTTTATCAACTATATTGCTTTGTCCGTCCTTAAACGTATCATACGCCTGCCGGTTCCGCCGAAACCGGTAACTGTGCTCACTAAACTTGCCGTCAGCCTGAATGCCCCGGTTTTACCCTGTGACATGCCGATCGATTAAAGGCTGCAAGTGAAATGCGGAAAACAGTATGAAAAAAAAAGTTATGATAGTTACCGGGGAGGCATCCGGCGATCTTCACGGTTCCAACCTTATCAAGGCTGTTCATGATATCTCTCCAGACATATCTTTTTACGGCATAGGCGGTCCGCTTATAAGGGAAACAGGCGCTGAAATTCTTATTGAGTCCCAGGAACTCGCAGTTGTAGGCATATCCGAAGTCATACCCAGTGTGGGTAAAATATTTGCCGCCCTTAATCTATTAAAGAAGAGGATCAAACAAGACCGCCCCTCTCTTCTGGTTTGCATAGATCTTCCGGATTTCAACCTGATGGTTGCCAAATTCGCAAAGAAGATGAATCTACCTGTTTTATACTATATAAGCCCGCAGGTTTGGGCCTGGAGAAAGGGAAGAATCAAAAAGATAGCACGGCTGGTGGACAAAATGGCCGTGGTGTTTCCATTTGAGGCGCCCCTTTATGAAAACGCGGGGCTTGACGTCAGATTTGTGGGGCACCCTCTTATCGATGCCGTCAATCCGGACAGGTTTTTACCGGACATTAAAAAAGACCTCGGCATAGATGATGAAAAAAAGGTAATCGGCCTTCTTCCGGGCAGCAGGCTGAAGGAGGTAAAATCTCTCCTGCCCATTATGCTTGAAGCTGCTGAAATCATGGCATCAAGATCGCCTGAGTTTCAGTTCATCCTTCCAATGGCACATACAATTGACAAGTCTTTAATAGATGGTTTTGTCAACAGTTATAACGCTCAGGTTACTGTTGTCGAAGATATGACATATGAGGTAATGAAAGGGTGTGACCTCCTTTTTGCGGCATCGGGCACAGCAACACTTGAGGCGGCTATAATAGGCACACCTATGGTTGTCCTCTATAAACTATCACCTTTCTCGTACGGCCTTGCAAAATATCTTTCAGATATGGAGTATATTTCCCTGCCCAACATTGTGGCCGGTCGGAAGATAGTTGATGAGTTGATTCAGGATGATGCCGATCCGGCACGACTTGTTGAGGAAGCTTTTAAGCTTCTTTTCGGCAGCGGATTTTCAGATCAAATGAGACAGGACCTTAAAAATGTACGGGAAAAACTGGGGGGGGCCGGAGCATCGGCAAGAACGGCCCGACTTTTGGTTGAGATGTTAAGTCAGGGAGAATAATGGTTTGATTTTGTGCATTTAATTGAAGCTGATGCTTTTTCCGTTACCTCCTCCAGTCAGGGAGCTCCTTCGGTATAAAGATTATGGAAGTTATCAAAATGAAATTTTGGTAAAATTCTCTTTACTAAAGCCCCCTCTTTTTGATTAAATTGAAATTTCAGGCTCTGACCGCTGCGAGAAAGGACAATAAATGCGGATTATACCGCCAACTTTATGATAAAGGTTTTTTACAAATGAATAATTCTCAATCATCAAAATTTCAATCCACCCTACGGATATATTCGGCAGCGCCTCATCGTGTCATGTTTTTACCGGGTGTCATCCAGCTTATAATTCCCATACTTTTCTGGCTTGTAGAGCTGACCGGGCGATATCTGAAACTGTGGGATCCGCTCGGCACAGTCATACCGGCTACATCCGTGCATATTTACCTGATGCTTTTCGCCGTCTTTCCTTTCTTTATATTCGGCTTTCTTTTTACAACTTATCCGAAATGGATGAATGGAGAGGTTATTCCAAAAAATCGTTACCTGCTGACCTTCAAATTGATGACGTCGGGATTGCTTCTTTTTTATTTCGGTCTGTTTACATCCAAATCCCTCCTCATGATAGGAATTTTTCTTCACATGGCCGGCTGGATTTCGGGTATTTATGCTCTCTATTCTGTTTATTCCCGTGTCGACACGGCTGTCAGATACCATGCCTCACACCTTAACGCTGCGCTTGCTTTCGGTCTTTTTGGCGAGATAGTGTATTTCCTGTGGCTCGAAGTTGGCGGCACAGGGTTCCTTGGCTTTGCGGTTAATACAGGTTTCTGGCTTTTCCTGATCCCTATTTTCATCATTGTTCTTCACAGGATGCTCCCTTTTTTTACGAGTTGTGTTGTTGAAAACTATACTATGCACAAACCGATGTGGAGTCTCCCTTTTTTGTGGGTCTGCCTTGCAGGTCACTTTCTGCTGGAAATATTCAATCAGGGAGAATGGCTCTTTCTTTTCGATTTACCGCTCTCTGTTTTCGGGCTTTACCATGTATGGATCTGGGGCTTTAATAAGAGCCTGCAGACAAGACTTCTGGCCGTATTGCATATCTCATCCGTATGTTTTGCCGCCGGGACGGCGCTCTTCGCCATTCAGAGCCTCTTTTTGAATTTGACCGGGAACTTGATCCTGGGGAAAGCCCCGCTCCATGCGCTTGCTATCGGCTTTGTTACCTCAACAGTAATCTCTATGGTTACACGTGTATCATTGGGGCACTCAGGCAGACCCCTTGTTATGGACCGCTATAGCTGGATCTGTTTCTGGATGGTACTTCTTACTGCCTGCCTGCGTATTCTGGCTGAAATCGAGACGGTAAGTTTGCTGCTGCCGGTAAACCTGAACCTGCTGGCTGCCATCGTATGGCTTTGCTTTATTACCCCGTGGATTATCCGCTACGGTTCAATATACCTTAAACCTCGAGTTGACGGGCAGCCCGGATAATAATGTTTTCTCTGCCGGTCAACTATGATTTGCCTGTCTATAGACCACCGAGCGAAGCAAAATCACTTATACTGCAAATTACCGTGGGCTGCTCCTGGAACAGGTGCGCCTTTTGCGAGATGTATTCCTCAAAGAGATTTTCCATCCGCAAAGAGGAAGATATTTTTGAAGACATAAGGCAAACGGCAAACACCTGCCCTGATACGAAAAAAATTTTTCTTGCCGATGGAGACGCACTGGTTCTCCCCGCGGAAAAACTGTTAAAGATACTTGGAGAGATAAACCGTGCATTTCCCGATATCAACCGTGTCTCATCTTACGCCCTGCCGTCCAACATTATAAAAAAGAGTCCTCGCCAATTGAAAGCGCTCAATGACGCAGGCCTGAAATTGATCTACCTTGGAATTGAATCAGGTTCCGACGAACTGCTTAAAAAAGCAGGCAAGAATGAGACACAGGCCTCAACCATAGAGGGCCTGTTAAAAGCAAAAGATGCCGGATTCAAAAGTTCGGTTATGATACTCAACGGTCTGGGCGGTCTAAAATATTCAAACATCCATGCCGTCAATTCCGCCGAAATCCTTAACGCGGTACAACCTGAATTTGCGTCGACGCTTGTCGTCAGCTTTCCTTCAGGAGAGGACAGATTCAGAAAAAGTTTTGGAAACGATTATATGCCTCTTAATCAAAAGCAACTCTTTGAAGAGCAAAAAACTCTCATTACTCATCTGGAGCTTAAAAGCACAGTGTTTAGAAGCGACCATGCCTCAAATTATCTTTCCCTGAAGGGAAACCTCAACCGGGACAAAGAAAAGCTTTTGAGTCAGATTCAAAATGCCATTGATCACCCTGATACGGCAGGGCTTCGTGAGGAGTGGCAGAGGGGGCTGTAAGAACTCAGCATGGACTTCCCTTTTCCCGGTGCGAAGTGCATAGTTTAAAACCGAACTTACGCAGAAACAGAATAAGCCCGCCATAACCCAATACCAACAATGTCATTAATGTCAAAAGGTGCTTGCACAGGGTAGAAATACCGGAGAGCGCGCCAAGCGCCACGCTTGCATCAGGGTAATAAGCGAGCATTCCGAGAATGGAGAGATTCTCCACGCAGTCAAAGAAGCCGATACCCAATGGCAGCACATTCAGCCATAGCAAATGGGTAGATTCACTGCAAACGGTGCGAATAGTCCGCGTCATAAGCAAGGCGAAACCGAGACTGTAAACTGGAATGAAGATGAAATCCGCAGCAAGGAATCTTAGGTACAGCTCCCGGCCCGCAGCGCCATAGTGGTTAAGCGCTGTGAGCGCTTCCCGGGCTGAATAGAAGAACATCAGATCCAGCAGTCCTTCGCGGCCGCTTAGCTTTGCCAGCTCGGGATTGGAAAGCGGCAGCGACGAGAAATTAAACAACCAGAAAAATCCCACAGCCGCGAGCAACAAGGCCGGCATTTAAAGGTTTCGAATTCAGCCGTTCAATCTGATAACTTATGCGCTTAATCGGATTCCTATTCATTTCACTTTTCCTCCAGAGAACTATACTTATTCGTCGGACAAATTTGACCGGATCCATCTGATTTCTCCCCGGGAAACCTCTCCCACCTTTCCAGGCTTTAGCTCCATGAGTCGCTTTTCAGACATTGCAGACCATAACGGAGCGTCAAAACTCGGAGGAGCCGGCGCCGGAGCTTATCCGCCCTGCCCGACTAGCGGGGGCCGTATATGGGTTATGTGCTTTTTTGATTATGCAAATACCAGACGACGGCCTTTGAGCTCTGGGATTGGGTCGTTGAATTCTTTGGCTGTCTGGATCCAAAGCTCTACGACTGACCTTATGTTGGCCAAAGCTGTTTCGTGAGTGTCTCCATGGGCCATACAGCCTGGAAGCTCTGGTACTTCAGAGATAAATGCTTTGTCATCCTCACTCCAATAAATAATGATTTCATACTTATCCATTATAATTTGCCTCCAAGCTTATATTTAATTATTACATTACGCATTTGTCGAACTTGATATGGCTTTGCCTTATTTCCATTTTTCTGTAAATTGATTTTATCTTCTACACCTGCCATTCGGAAATTATGATGACTTCCTTTTGTTCTTTCTTCAAAACCAAGGACTAAGGAGAAGGTAGCATAAGTCCTTAAAAGCGATATTTGCATCACTTGTACCACGCAAAATTTGTAATAGAAGTTTCTCTAACTTGCTCATAACAACAATTTATATCACACTCACGATTTATGCAATGCTGATTTTCAAGCACAGAATGAAAAGCAAAGCTATGAGCCGACGGACAGAAACAGCATATAAGGCCCAGCCTTTGGGTGAGTCGGCATTTATGCACTGTGGGTACAACATGACAAAGCCCCGTGGATCAAGGGGCAGGGTAAATGCTGCGGTTGCGAGTCCGAGCGGAGCGATAAAGTACTCTTGGGGTGTAGTGAAAGATCACGCTCTTATCCGGGGAGACCTGTCCGACGTGCGGTTGCTGTTTTGACAGCGCCTTGTATGGCAACATGCAGGGTGATCGGGCAGGAGTCAGCAACAAGCGTAGGACGTTGCCATAAGGTGGTGTGGTAGCCGGGGGTGAAAGACCCCCGGCTACCCGATTAGCTGCTCATGCAACTTCAAGCCGAAGATGTTTCCCAAGAGCCTGTGCAAATTTTTCTAGTGTTGAAAGTTTAATATCTTCTGCATGGTTTTCAATTCTCGAAATGGCAGACTTTTTTGTTTTTAGTTTTAATGCAAGCTCCTCTTGCGTAAGACCAGCCTCTTCTCTAGCTTGTTTT